>JAPCWD010000004.1 GCA_025943965.1 Synergistaceae bacterium DZ-S4 | reverse complement strand
GCTTTTTTGTCTCAAATAATAACAAGCCTGATTCTCGTCTATTTGAATCAAAACGGCAAAAATCAGGCATTGCAATTAGGCGCTATTTGATCCTATTGATCCTATCGCTGTTTTTCAGCAACGACTATTCTATATTCCACGGTTGGATATGTAAAGAAAGAATAGTTTGTGAATTCAAAATTTTGAATTTATAGCTCAACGGGGTTTATTTTCTGTTTTTAAGAAAAATACCAAATAACTTTTTCATCAGCTATTGACGATCACATGACAACAGCCTTTGCCATCCACTAGAAAGCCGGACCGGGGTTTTCTCCTCTCGGCGAAAAATCCGGTCCGGCTTTCATATCCACATGTTCAGGTTCATTTCTACCTCTTTATCTTATCGAAAAACCCCTCTTTGTTTTTTACGGGGACTTTCATCTCCTTTGCTATATGTTCGAGGAGTTCCCGCTCTTTGGCTGAAGGATCTTTGCTGATGCTCACCCTGACCAGTATATTCATATCTCCGTTGCCCTTACCGCGCAGCCTCGGCATGCCCCTTCCCTTTATGCGCAGTTTTGATCCAGGCTGAGTGCCGGCCGGGATATCAAGTGTTTCTGAGCCGTCAAAAGTCTCTATCTTTACTTCACACCCAAGCACCGCCTGCGGATACAGTATGTCAACCGACGTGTTGAGGTCGTCGCCCTTCCGCTGGAACCTTCTGTCAGGCTTGACCTCTATCAGCAGGAAAAGATCCCCCGAAGGGCCTCCGTTGATCCCGGCCTCTCCCTGACTGGATACTCTCAGCCTTATTCCGGTGTCTATACCGGCGGGTATCTTGACATCGACGGAATGCTTTTTTCTAACCCGACCCTGTCCTCTGCATTCGCGGCACGGGGCCTTGATCACCTTGCCTTTGCCGTGGCATGTCGGGCAGGCAGTTACCTGGGCCATCTGGCCGAAGGGCGTGTTGACTGTCTGCTGCACCTGTCCGCGCCCGCCGCACGTAGGGCATGTTTCGGCATTGGTGCCCGGTTCGGCTCCGCTGCCTCCGCAGTGGGGACATGTTTCAAGACGCGGGACCTCTATCTTCTTAGTGATCCCCCTGTATGCATCCTCAAGAGAGATCTGCATCGTATATTCAAGGTCGTTTCCTCTGCGGGGAGCGTTGGGGTCAACAGTCCTCCTGCCGGCACCGCTGAATGCGCTCCCGAAAAGGTCTCCGAAAAGGTCTCCGAAATCTGCCCCGCCGAAACCACCGAAGCCGCCGAAATCCCCTCCGGGAGGCATGTCGCCCACATAGCCGAACTGGTCATACTGAGCCCTTTTCTGTGGATCACTCAGGACTTCATTGGCCTCGTTGATCTCTTTGTACTTTTTCTCTGCCTGAGAATCTCCCTGATTTGCGTCAGGATGATATTTCCGGGTCAGCTTGCGGTATGCTTTTTTTATCTCGTCGGCCGAGGCTCCCCGTCCAACACCGAGTATTTCATAGTAGTCCTTTTTGCCGGGAGCAGCCATCCGCGCCTCACCTCACGTTATTGGTTGTCTTCTTCGTGGAATTCCGCATCTACAGTAGTTCCGCCGTTTGAGTCTCCGTTGTCCGTATTTGTCTCTGCACCGGCAGTATTGCCCTGTGCCGCATGTGCCTTTGCGTACGATTTCTGTGAGATGGGGTGCATGGCGTTCATAAGGGCATCGACCGCGGCCTTGATCGCCGATGCGTCTTCGCTTGTCAGAAGGTCTCTCAGGGTCTTGATCTTTTCTTCAACTGCAGCCTTTTCTTCGGATGTTGCGTCATCCCCTAGTTCCTTCAAAGCTTTTTCAGCATTGTACGCAGCACTGTCGCCCTCATTCCTGGCCTCGACAAGCTCTTTCTTCTTCCTGTCCTCATCCTCGTTCATTTCAGCATCACGGCGCATTTTGTCTATCTCTGCGTCCGACAGTCTCGATGACTGGATCGTTATGTTCTGGACCTTGCTGGTAGCCTTGTCCTTGGCTGTGACGTTGACGATACCGTTCGCGTCTATGTCGAAAGTTACCTCTATCTGAGGAATTCCCCTCGGAGCCGGCGCTATGCCGTCAAGGAAGAACCTTCCGAGTGAAACGTTGTCGCCCGCCATCGCCCTTTCGCCCTGAAGAACGTGTATTTCGACCTGCGGCTGGTTGTCTGCCGCAGTAGTGAAGACCTGGCTTTTGGAGACAGGTATCGCACTGTTCTTCTCTATTATCTTTGTAAATACTCCGCCAAGGGTCTCAAGGCCAAGGGAGAGCGGCGTAACGTCTACCAGGACTATCCCTTTGTGCTCTCCCGAGAGGATCGCTCCCTGTATCGCCGCTCCTACTGCAACGCATTCGTCAGGGTTTATCCCCTTTGTCGGCTCCTTGCCCAGAAGCTCTTTGACCTTGCGCTGGACCATCGGCATACGCGTGGATCCTCCAACCAGAAGTATCTTGTCGACATCTGAGGGCTGCAGACCTGCATCCTTCATTGCGGTACGCACGGGCTGGACCGTCCTGTCAAGAAGATCCCTCGTCAGCTCTTCGAATTTCGCCCTCGTAAGCGTCATTTCAAGGTGCTTGGGGCCGTTCTGATCAGCTGTGATGAAGGGCAGCGATATCGATGTCTCCGCCATTGAAGAGAGCTCTATCTTCGCCTTCTCAGCTGCCTCGCGAAGACGCTGAGCTGCCATTTTGTCCTTCCTCAGGTCCACTCCGTCCGTCTTCCTGAATTCATCCGCCATCCAGTTGACTACCTTTGCATCCCAGTCGTCTCCGCCCAGCATGTTGTCTCCGGAGGTCGAAAGGACCTCAAAAACGCCTTCGCCTACGTCCAGTATTGATACGTCAAAAGTTCCCCCGCCAAGGTCAAAGACCATTATCTTGTGGTCCCCTTCCTTGTCAACTCCGTAAGCGAGGCACGCGGCTGTCGGTTCGTTGATGACCCTGAGCACCTCGAGTCCCGCGATGGTGCCGGCATCTTTCGTTGCCTGCCTTTGGGCATCGGTAAAGTATGCGGGGCACGTGATGACCGCTTTGGAAACGGCGGTTCCCAGATATTCCTCCGCATCCCTCTTCAGCTTCTGGAGGATCATTGATGAGATCTGCTGGGGGGTGTACTTCTGTCCGTCAATGGTTACTTTGTGGTCGCTGCCCATCTGTCTTTTTATTGAAATAATGGTCCGGTCCGGGTTGACTATCGCCTGCCTCTTAGCGAGCTGCCCAACGAGCCTCTCGTTTCCGTCTTTGGTAAATGCGACGACAGAAGGCGTTGTCCTGCCTCCCTCCGGATTGGGGATGACCGTGACGTTATCCCCCTCTTTTACCGCTACACAGCTGTTGGTCGTACCCAGGTCTATCCCTATTATTTTTTCCATAACTCATTCCACCTTTTGAATAAAATATATATTTTTTGTTTTACTTGTTTCCATGTTATTAGAGTGCCTAGCCGGTGTATTTTCCCACTCTCACCTGAGGCGCTCTTATGATGCGTCCGGCAAGTCTGTATCCCTTTCTCAGCGTTCCGATAATACATCCGTCTCTGGACTCATCGTCTACAGGTTCCATCGATACCGCCTCATGTACTGACGGATCAAAGTCACCTTCCGTTTCTATGCTCTCAAGGCCCAGATTTTCCAGCGCCTTATAAAACTGCTTCGTTACCATCATTATGCCCTTGTAGAGGTTACTCTCTTCATCCTCTACGGCACAGCAGACCCTTTCAAGATTCTCGAAGACGGGGAGCAGCTCTTCGACAGACCTTTCGGCTGCAAGTTTACAGTTTTTCTCCCTGTCTCTCTCTACCCTGGTCCTGAGGTTGTAGTAATCTGCCCTTGCCCTTGCAGCCTCTTCCGTCAGAGATTTGATCTCCCTCTTCATTTCCTCTATAGTTTCAGTCAGTTTTGCTGTATCATTGCCGGCACTTGCCGCTTCTTTCACCTTCAGCTCTTCAAAAGGCATCGGATCCGCGACCCTTTCCTCACCAAGCGGGGGCTCCGTATTATCTTTGTTGATCCTTCTCATCTTTATTCAACCTCCTCTTCAGACTCAAGGTCCATGGTCCGAAGTACTCTATCAATAGTTGTGATGACTTTTTCGTAGTCCATCCTCTCAGGGCCAACCACACCGATCATTGCCATCTGTCCGTTGCATATCGTGGAGACAGCAACCAGCGCTGATTTTTTCATTGCGGGGGATTCGTTTTCTTCTCCTATGACAACATTTATCCCCTCTATTGAACAGCTCTTGACCAGTTCTGCCATTCCCTCTTCCTGTTCAAGAAATTCATAGAGCGCCTGAATGCGCCCCAAATCCTGAAAATCAGGCAGGTTAAGCATGTGGCTCATGGATCCGGTGAATACTTTCATTGAAGGAGAGAGCATTATCCCCTCCAGCTCACGGAGCGCCGCGGCACAGGCAGATTTGTAATCCCTGAGTTCCTGCATTATGTACGCTTTCAGGGAGTTCTTGATTTCAGTCCATTCGCATCCGGCAAAGACATTTATCCTTCTCGAAAGGTCATCCAGGTACTCCTGAGTCATGTCCCAAGGCAGGCTTATGACTTTCTGGTGCACAAGCCCCCCCTGAAGTACCACAAGAAGAAGTACGTTCTTCTCTCCCAGTCTGACAAAATCGACCCTTTGAAATCTGACTTTGTCGAGAGGGGTGACCGCAGCCACGCCCACGTAGTTTGACACCCTGCTGAGGATGTCTGATGCCGACTCAAGCGCGCCCTCCAGACCTCTCTGATGCTCTCCGAGGCTCTTTATCCATTCCTTATTGTGCCTGGAAGAGTCCACCCTCTGCAGAACGGAGTCCACATACAGTCTGTAACCCAATGTCGTCGGTATCCTTCCGGAGGAGGTGTGCGTTTGTTTCAGAAATCCCATTTCCTCAAGGTCGGACATCTCGTTTCTGATCGTCGCAGAGCTGTGACCCGTCAGATAACGCTTGGAAACAGTGCGGGAGCCGACGCTTTCACCGCTTCTTATGTATTCATAGACCACGGAAAGTACAACTTCCAACTGCCTCTCTGTAAGCAAAGGTATCACTTCCTGCTTTGTTAGCACTCACATACTACGAGTGCTAATTCAATTCCAACGCGACAAGAATAACAGCGCTTCGCACAAATGTCAAGACAGGTCAGATTATTTATATCGTAGTTTTTACCTAGTTTTTACCTATTGATTTGACTCAGATCCCTTAAGAAGCTTCTGTCAATAATGTATAATAAGCTCTGAATGGCCGACCGGTTATTTGAAAATCTGTCTCTTTGACAAAAAACATAAGAGGTAAGTATGACGAAGACCTCAATTTATCTGATAAGGCACGGTGAATGTGCCGGCAACAAGGAAAACAGGGTAAGGGGAAGGGTAGACTTCCCGCTCAACGTGAACGGTCTGGCTCAGGCAGAAGCGCTCGCCCTCGCAATGAGGGACAAAGGGATGACATATGTCTATTCAAGCCCGCTCAAAAGAGCTTTAACTACCGCAGAGGTGATAAGCAGGATCTGCGGATGCGGATTGTCTTCCGATGATTCATTCTCCAATATCAGGCTTGATCCCTGGGAAGGCCGCCTCAAGAGCGAGATCGCAGCAAGCGAGCCCGAACTCTGGAAGACGTGGATAAACGACCCTGAAAGCCTAGTCCTTGACGGAGCGGAGACGCTTGACCAGGTAATGGAACGTTCTCTCGCCGGACTTCAAAAGCTGATAGAAAAACACAAGGGGGAGACCTTCGCGGTAGTTTCGCACAGAGGTGTCCTCAAACCGTTGCTTTCCGGAGCGCTTGGGATCGCGAAACCCAGGTTCTGGCGGCTCCACATGGATACCGGATCTTACAGCCTTCTGACGCATGACGATGTCCACGGCTTCTGCCTCATGGGACTCAATTGTTCTGATCACCTTAAAGGCCTGCCTCTGGTCCAGGAATTCGAGTAGAGGGGACAAGAGATGGCCGCATACGAGATAAAGTTCAGGGACGCAAGGGAACTGGCCGAAGCACTGAAGGCCCTTGGGGCTGACATGAGGAGTCTTCCCTTCTTTGACAACAGGCGTGAGATAAGGTCTGTCTATATTACAGATGTCGATGTCAGGGCAGCCAACGTCATCAAGCAGGAAATGCTTTCAAGGGGGGGAGATGCAGCCGTCCATGCCCATGCAGTCGACTGCGGGGTGACTGAAAGCGACGTTATACTGTTCGGAACGGTCAAACAGATCTCTTTCCTTGCGGACAAACTTGAGACCATGCCGTGGTGGGGATTTCCGGATACCGTAAAAGTACTGAGGGAAGCACTTGCTTCTTTTTCGAAAAAACCTGCAACGATCGATCTCCCTTCCGGCAGTTCTCTGGCCTTTGGGGGCAGGACGCTTCTCATGAGCATCATCAACCTGAGCGACGACTCTTTTCACAGCGAGAGCAGGACTTACGGAAATGTTGACGTTGCTGTGGCGCGTGCAGTCGAGCATGCCAAGGACGGAGCTGACATCCTTGACCTTGGGGCAGAGTCAACAAGACCCGGGGCCGCAAGGATATCTGAAAGTGAAGAGATCGGGCGGATCATGCCGGTGATCAGAGAGATCCGCAAAATCCTCCCTTTAATGCCGATATCTGTTGATACGACCAGAGAAAAAGTTGCAAAGACTGCGCTGGAAGCAGGTGCGGATATAATTAACGACATTTCGGGACTCACATTCGAACCCGGGATAGCCAGGGCCGTAGCTGACCATAATGCGATGCTGGTAATAATGCACATGAGGGGAACCCCGGAGACTATGGGTTCAATGTGCATCTACAGTAACCTGCTGAAGGAGATCAATGATTTTTTTGATGAAAAGATCAGAACAGCAATTTCTTCAGGGGTCGATCGCGCTAAGATAATACTCGATCCCGGGGTAGGTTTTGCAAAGGACTACAGCCAGAACCTCTTCCTGCTGAGGCATCTGGAGTCCTTCAGGATCCACTCGAAACCGATACTGATAGGAGCTTCAAGAAAGGGATCTGTCGGCAAAGCCACTGACAGCCCCGATACTGCCGGAAGACTTGAGGGGACACTTGCTGTCTCGGCCTTATGTGCCTGGGCGGGGGTCGACATTATCAGGGTACATGATACAAAGGAAAACAAAAAAGCCGTAATGATGGCCGAAGCGATAAGGAACGCAGATTATGCCTGAAAAAGCCCGTGTTCTGCTCTCCCTTGGCTCAAACACCGGCAACAGGCTCCTGATGCTGACAAAAGCACAGGAAGAGCTTGAACGGAGAGGCTTTTGCATTACATCCAGAAGCAGGATATGGGAGACTTTCCCATGGGGACTGACAGATCAGCCCAGATTCCTCAATATGTGCATAAGCGCAGAAACCGAGCTCTCTCCGGAAGAAATGCTCATGACCGTAAAAAATATTGAGGTACTGCTTGGACGCACAAAAAATCTTAAATGGGGACCGCGTGAGATCGATATCGACATCATAGCGATCGGGGAACTCGTGATCAACGGACCCGATCTTACCGTCCCGCACAGCCACATGCATGAGAGGGCATTTGTCCTGATCCCTCTCAGAGAGATAGACCCCTGTTTCAGGCATCCGGTGACAGGAATGACGCCGGACGAGATGCTGTCTCTCCTTCCGGAAGAAAAAATGGAGTGGATAGTTTAAATGGATAATATTCAGGGAACGGTTTCACACGAAATCAAAAAACTTGCTTCCGTATTTTCTTCCGGGCGTTTGATCTTGGTAATGCCCGTGGCAGTCCTATTGCTTGCGCTGATCATCTTCGTGGTGCCGGGTAACGAGATCCCGGAAGGGGGATCCAACCTAAGGGCGCTCAGAGTCGGAAATTTTCCTATCGTCCTGATCCTTGAGCAGGACAGGGGCGAGGTAACTTCAGGATGGCTGCGGACACCCGCAGGGACGAGGCAGATAGAGCAGCTTGACGGGCTCTCTTTCGTTTCAGACAGCGTTTTTCTGACCAAGGTAGACCAGGATGACAGGGAAGATCTCCTTTGGAGGACTTCCTTTACAAACTTCGAGGGTACAGGCGTACACTTGTGGGTCGGTGTGACAACATGGTCACCCAAAGCCCATATAATATTGACCCCGTATGAATATACAAGATGGGATGCTGTTCCCGCTAAGCTCGTTGTACCAAAGGGAACGGCCGTCTATGTCTCGCCTGCGGTCCCGATGTACGACAAGTCGGACCCGCTCAGGGGACGCGACAGCTATTCTTTCATATATACAATGAGGATGACTCCCGAAGGACCTGCTTTCGTTCCCGTTCCGGACGTCTACAGGCAGCTCTCGATACTTCTGAGGGCGGGGATACAGGGGGAGTTCACCCCCTCAAAGAGGCTTGCTTATGTAAGGATGCTCAACGAGTTCAACAGCCTTGCAGAGGGAAAACCTCCAAAGGCCGAAACGCTGCTGAACTTCCAATTTGAAAAGGTCGCTGTCCTGAGCTGGAAAAGGTAATTCAGGCTTCCGAAGATCAGCCGCCCTGTTTCGGGAGCCATGTGGTTGTGTTGCCTCAGACCATGGTCCTGCTTATTTTTTTATGTCGGCTCTTTCTCCTCCGGTTATCCTCATCAGCTCTGCAGGAGAGATAGGGAAAAATGCATGGTCCGTGCCTGCGGCAGCCCAGACCTCGGAATAATTGAAGAGATCTTCGTCCAAAAAAGACCTTGGCTGTTCGGGATAGCCTACCGGGGGCACCCCTCCCGGCTTGAATCCCGACCATTCGCTGCACTCCTCGGGATTTGCGAAGGACACATGGGACGCACCAAGCATTCTTTTTATCTTTTTCGTATCGACCCTGTTTACCCCTGACATCAGGGCCAGTGCAAAATATTCTCCCCTGTTCACCCTCAGGAGTATGCTTTTCAGTATCTCCTCTTCGGGAGCTCCGACTGCAGAGGATGCGTCAGAAACCGTGAATATCGTCTCTTCAGTGTGGAAGATCCTGCCATCGAAACCCGAATCCGAAAGAAAGCTGCTCACAGCTTCCACAGGATCGAAATCATCTGTTGACCTCTCAATGAACAATTTTTACCGACCTCGCTTTTGCTTTTATGACCATATGTCACATGTCCGATTTTTTCTGTCTGGGTACCGATGCCAGCTTCTCCACCGGCATCGGCCCCTCTGACGTCAAAACGGAGATAGGAGGTCCGGTCTCCTCACCCGATATCATTTTATACATCTCACGATTTTCAAGTACTGACCTGACATATTCCCTCGTTTCAGGATAAGGGATCTCCTCTATCCACTCCACCCAGTCATCTGCATAAAGGGTGTTCCACCTTGTCACGGGCATCATTCCGGCATTGTATGCCGCGATCGTCCTCGGCAGATCTCCCCCGAACCTTCGGGACAGCCTCGCAAAATAGCTTGCTCCAAGCAGTATGTTGTTTCCGGGGTCTTTAATCTCTGAAATGATCATATCCATTTTCAGCGAACGGCTCTCATCCCTTGCCGTAGAAGGCATGAGCTGCATCAATCCCTGTGCCCCGGACCTGCTTACTGCGTTTTCCCTGAATTTGCTCTCCTGTCTCATCACCGACAATATCATAGATTCGGATACTCCGGTCCGGGCTGCAGCGGCAGAGACTTCTTTCTTCCACGGATTGGGATAGAAAAGGCTTTCTGCCCTGCTTCTGCAGGCATCGCTCAATGATCCGGCCCCTCCGTCTCTGAAGAGCAAAAATGTATAAAAGTCAAAGGGGTATTTCCTCGCGAGCTCTGTTTTCAGCAAGCCGGCCTCTGGTTCCCGCCCCAATTTCTCCAGTGCCCTTATCTTCCAGTAATCTATTCTGGAAGGCCTCACGCAGAAGTTTGCCGAAAAACCGATATCAGACCATATTTCCAGGGCTGCCTCCGGGTCGTCGTTTTTCCAGGCGAGCCATCCTCCTGCCCATTTTTGGTAAACATGCTGTCTGCAGAGAGTAGCCGCTGCCGGAAGGGATATCAGGGCCGCAATTGAAAAAAGAGCTGCCAACGCAAGTATCAAGCGCTTGCGGGAGACAATGATTTGAGTTAATGTAGAGAGGCACATTTTGAATGCGGAGGTAACATCTTGCATAGATCCGGGCCACCCTTTGATTTTTTTACATACACCAGAAGTATCCTTCACTTCAACAGACAAGTCAAGCATCTCCCCCCTGAAGTCCTCTGGAGGGCCGCTTCGGAAGCAGTCATAGAAGAGATAGTTACGGCACCCAAGCCGGGTCTGGTAGATCCCCTCGGATCGGGCTGCCACACTGATATGGACTGGCATACTTTCATCAGGAGCGCCCAGGCCATAGAGCCCTTCTGGGAATACCAGGCAATGGCCGGCCTTTCGGGGACGGCTCCTTCTGATGCTTTGAAGCGTCTCAGGTATATCGGGATCGAAATGGAGAAGAAGATGTTTGCAGCAACTTCAGGCATCAATACCCACAAGGGACTGATATTCCTCCTCTCACTGCTTTTGTACGGGGCAGGCTACTCCATTTATTCAAAAATGGACCTTACACCCGAAAATATCGCTGGCAATGCTTCCGCCCCGGTCAAGGGCCTCGTATCGAAAGAACTGGGGCCGCTTTCCGAAAAAAATTCTTCCGACAAGCTGACAAACTGCGAAAGGCTATTTCTTATGCACGGGATAACGGGAGCAAGAGGAGAGGCGGAGAGAGGTTTTCCTTCAGTAATTGACTGCGGGCTCCCGGCACTCAAACGACTTTATGCGATGGGAGCATCCGCTAACAGCTCGCATGTAGCGGCACTGCTGGCCATTATGGCCAGCAGTGAAGACAGCAACGTCATACATCGCGGAGGCTATGATTTCTGGCAGAATGAATACAAACAGATGATCAAAGATACGATAGAAAGGTTCGATCCCCTCTCAGAAGATTTTCGTCCGATAGAGGAACTGGAAAAAAAATTCATTAAATCAAGGATAAGCCCGGGCGGAGCTGCAGATCTTCTTTCGTGTACTATTTTTCTGCACATGGTAACTAAACCTGCTTGTCAACAATAAAAAAATGTTGTATTCTTTATTTGCACATAATGTAAAGAAAGGGTGGATATTTAATGAGTCTTGGCAACAGGATTAAAACATTGCGCAAGGCGCAGAACCTGACACAGCAGAAACTTGCGGATAAGGTGGATGTGAGCAGGATATACGTACAGGCGCTGGAAAGCAACAGGAGACTACCTTCCATGAAGCTTCTGCAGAGGCTTGCACCCGCTCTCAATGTAGATGTCACAGATCTCCTCATGGATTTCACATCTCCCGACAACCCCGGAAGGGTCCAGCTGGAGTCGATGCTTGACAATGGGGAACTTGAGATCTGGTACCGCAGCAAAAAACTCACAGATAAGGAACTTAAGAGGGTATACCGTCTCATAGAAGCAGCTCTTGACGACTGGGAAGCAGAGGATGCCTCCGGAAAATAATCAGGAGACTGAGGCCTTCTCCGAGTCTGTTCCCCAGCCCCCCGAAGTGATCCCTCAGTGGGCTGTCCGTGAAGGCAGGGAATGGCAAAGGCTGAGCGAATTCGACATACTGGCAAAGGCAGAGGAGATAACGGGGCTTTCGCTTGAGCTTATGTTTGAACAACTTCCCGCCGGTGTTTGGGGCATACATATTGTACGCGGGAAAAGAGGGAGGATCTACATCAATGCCTCTCTGCCTCTGATATGGAGGAGATTCGCCATATTCCACGAGACATATCACCTGCTGAACCATAGGAAGGGACACCGTTTCTGGACTCACACATTTGCATCCATGGAGAGCTTTGAAAACAGGGCTGACACGTTCGCCTGGGCAGTCATCTGGCCTGAATGGAGCGAGGGGGATTATAGGGATTGGGCATGAACGGACCCATGAAGAAGCTGCCGTTTTTTCTTCCTTTCGGCGGATGCAGGGAGAGATGCGTCTACTGCAGCCAGGCGACAATAACCGGCGTTGAGGAGATGCCTTCCCCTGAATATGTATCCTCGGTCCTGAAGGAACTGGACGGACCGAGGGAAGTCTGCTTTTTTGGCGGATCATTCTGCAGGTTCGGCCGGTCTACGATAAAGGAGTACCTTGATTCCGTTGCGAACAATGCGCCGGAAGGAAGCAGGATACGATTCTCAACATACCCCGGCGATCTGGCCGAGCGATCTATGAGGGATCTCATCAGGAGGTACCCCATTGCCTGTATTGAACTTGGCATACCTTCACTCGACCCTGCTGTCCTCTCTCTTTGCAAAAGGGAGGCTGACCCGGGGATCATTCTTGCTGATATCAAAACAATAATGGATGAGGGGCTGCCGCTGGGAGTTCAGATAATGATCGGCCTGCCGGGACAGACGATGGAGAACAGTTTAGCCGACATAAGAAAACTGGCAGATTCAAAGGGACCTCTTTCATGGGACCTCAGGCTTTATCCCTGCCTCGTGCTTGAAAGCACGGAGCTGGAGACTATGATGAGAGAAGGAAAGTATTCCCCGCTCCCACTGGATCAGGCCATTGAATGGGGAGGCATTGTTTTGGACTCTGCCCTTTCGCTGGGATTCAACCCGATCAGGATAGGGCTTCAGGAATCTGAACTGCTCGCGTCAAAGGTAAGAGGAGGACCGCATCATCCTGCGCTGGGTGAGATGATAGCGTCGGAAGCCCTTGTCAGGAAGCTGATAAAAAACAACTGGACCGGCCCATGGGTCGTCCCTGACGAACACCTTTCAAAATTTACCGGACACGGCTGCTTCGGACTCAGACGTCTGGCTGAATTTGCCGGTTCAACCACGGATGCCGTATCAGAAAAACTTTCATTTTTCCCACCTGCATCAAAGATAATCTGATAACCTGCCTTCAGGAACTAAAACAGAAATGATTATTGATTGCAGAAATTGCGCTGTCTGGAGCGCTGCATATGTAATAGATTATTGATCAGTTTTTATGAAAGGACAGTTGCAAATGGATAAAGCAGAAGCGATTCATTCCTTGTTCTATAAATTTGAAAGACCCCCGTTCAAGGCAAAGAACCGGTTCATCCGTTCCGCTACCTGGCTTGGCGGTGCGGATGACAAGACTGGAGAGCTTTCCCCGGCGGAGATAAAACGTCATTCCGAGATCGCCGCAGGCGGCGCAGGCACACTGATCACCGGTCTGGCCTACATAAGCAATGAGGGGAAGTCTTTTAACAGAGAGTGGGGACTCCATTCTGACGAAAGGATAAATGACGTCGCCATGCTCTCTGAAGAAGTTCACAAGTTTGACTCCAGACTTATTGTTCAGTTATGCCACAGCGGCGGACAGCGCGACGCTTCTCTTGCAGAAGGAACGGTATCTTTTTCACCGTCAGGAGGCATCCATCCTATGCGCGATTTCGGGACCTGCCCCTTGTCCTCACATGACATAAAAAAGGTGATCGCGGATTTCGGAGCAGCTGCACTGAGAGCAAAAAGGGGCGGGGCTGACGGTGTTGAGATACACGGCGGTCATGGCTTTCTTCTTACCCAGTTTCTCTCTCCTTCCATAAACAAACGGGATGACAGATACGGCGGTCCCTTCGAAAACAGATCAAGGATCTTTCACGAGATCCTTGATGAGGTGAGGGCTGCTGTCGGCGATGACTTCAGCATCTGGTTCAAGATCAGCATGGCTGAAGGAACAGAGAAAGGATATGGCCCCGAAGAAGGAAAGGCCCTTTCCGTAGCTCTTTTGAAAAGTGGAGCTGACGGGATCGATGTTTCCTCCGGCACAAGCTATGCCGGTGCACTTAACTCGCCCAGCATCCTCGGAGTCTCCGCAGGAGAGTCCGAAGCTCCGTTCAGAGAATACTCGAAAGAGATCAAAAAACATGCCTCCGAAAAGCAGCTTGTCATCCTGACAGGCGGACTCAGAAGTCTTCCGGTCATGGCCGGACTCATAGAGGACGGTACCTGCGATCTTCTTGCCCTGAGCAGGCCTTTTATAGCGGAGCCTGACCTGATCAACAGATGGATCGAGGAAGACAGCAGGCCGACAGCCTGCATTTCCTGCAACGCCTGTTTCAAGACAGCTAAATTTGGACTTGTTGACTGCCCGATCCTCAGGGACAGGAACGAGGGCAACTGGGATCCGCTATGATATAGAGCAGATCCTGCCTGACGCATCCGGGCCTGGAAATATGTCTCGGCGCAAGCGTCTGGTCGTCAGATCGATGGAAAAAAATAATTTTTAAGTATTTTCGCTGAACTTTTCAAAACAAAAGTTGACTGATGTTGACAAGCTTTCTTTGCGAGACTAGGATTGTATCAAAGTTCAGAAATATATTTTATTGTTGACCAATATAATTAGGGAGTGTATCCAGATGGACAGCACACAGCTTCAGAACCTTCTCATGGAAAGGGCACACACGATGCCCAACAAAGCAAGACGGGTGGCAGAATACCTTCTTGCCAATATGCGTGAGGCCTCTTTCCGCTCTATAGGGGACATAGCAGAAGAACTTAAAGTTTCCAAAGCACAACTGGTACGGGTAGCTCAGATGCTTGGCTTTTCGGGTTATGCAGAACTTAAGACCTGCCTTCAGAAGGCTATACTGGAACAGATAAACCCTGCGGCCCTGCTTGCAAGGGCGGTCAGCAGCGGCGGAAGCTTCCCGGAGAGCCTTTACAGGGCAGAACATGCCAACCTTGATGACACAATGGCCCAGCTCTCACCCGAGGACACGGAAAAATTCTGCGATCTTGTAAGCTCTGCTGACACGGTCTATTGTGTAGGGTGGGGGATATCTTCCCTCGTAGTTGAACTCCTCCAGATGCGCCTTTCAGTCATGGGAAGAAAGGCCGTCTTTGTACACAGAGGCAGCCTTTCAATGTGGGAACAGGCCAGGTGCATCGGCGAGGGTGATCTGGTGGTCGTATGCGAACTGCCAAGCTATGCGGTCGAAGTCACGGAAGCTGTCGAAATGGCTCATAAGAACGGCGCAAAGGTCGTAACCATAACGGACAGTGCCGCAGCTCCCGTCTGCAGAAATGCAGAGCTCTCATTTTTTGTATCCGCAAACAGCCCCACTTTCGGCAGCAGCATTATAGGTCCACTCTTTTTGACTCATGTTCTGGCTTCCGCTCTGGCGATAACGCTTGAGGCAGATGCAAAAAGACATCTCGAAGAGCAGGCCGAATTCCTCCATGATGAGAGGATCTTCCACCCTATATTCGGCCTCAGATACTGACAGCAAAGGTAAATCAGGAAGCTTATCAGGCTGAAAGAGGGAGCGCCTTCATGCGCCCCTCTTTTTTATATCCTGCACCTGACTGTGATCACTTCACCGACGTCAGCGGCTTCCAGATCCCCGGCTTTGGGAGGTTCAGGGATCGGCCATTCGGCCTCAATGCAGCATTTGAGATACTCCTTCAATACTTCGGGAGCCCTCTTTATTACATCTTCCCTGTCCTCGCCCTCCACCCAGCAGCCGGAGAGACCGACAAAGTTGGCAGCCCAAAGCCTTCCCCCGTCATAACCGAAAGCCAGTAATGCAGGATATGCGTATTCTTTTTCCATTTATCCCAACACCCTTTCAATAACTCTCATAAAATTGCCGCATGTAAAGGCCTTATACTCTTCAGGGTCCAACTTTTCCCTGAGGGGTCCTAAAAATCTCCTGCCTGCGTCAGCATGGTCTGCGAACAGATCTTTTTGAAGGTGATCCTGATCCCCGATGACAAGCGATTTAATGCAGTCACAGAGATCCAGGCCCATGCCTACGTTGTTGATCGAGGCCACTTCCCTTATGTGTTCAAGATGCTTAAAAAATTTTCCGGCATTACGGTCGCTTTCGCTGTCCGACACAAAAGGTGAATATGCGTTCAGCCCTATTACCCCGCCGGAATCGGCTATCATTTTTATCTGGTCGTCCTTCAGGTTCCTCGCCGAGCCGCAAAGTGCCCGGCAGTTCGAATGCGATGCTATGAAAGGCAGTTTCATCATATCCGCTACCTCATAAAAGCCGGGGTCGTTAAGATGGCTGACATCGACGACCATGCCCATTTTTTGAGCCGTCATGACAAGCTCCCTTCCGAATTTGGTCAGGCCGCCCCGGCACTTCGGAGCATCGGAAGGGTCAAAACTGCTTCCGTCTCCCGCATAATTCCTACGCGACCATGTAAGCCCGATAAATCTCACCCCAAGGTCAAAAAATGTCCGCAGCAGCAGTATGTCATTTCCAAGCGGTTCAGCCCCTTCGAGGGAGAGAAATATGCCGATCCTCCCCATCTTTGAAGCTTTACTTGCTTCTGTGGAATCCCTGCAGAGTGCAAAATGCTCTCCCGACTCCTCCAGTTCCTCCTTCAGTGCGGATATCTGATCAAGTGCGTTGCGGAGGGCCCCCTCCGGCAAATAATTTTCACATATGTACAAAGAGCATATAAGCGTACTGATGCCGGCCTCTTTTAAATTTTGGAGATGTCTTCTTTCAAGTACCTTCTTTTCTCCCTTTTTTCTGTAAGCAAGTACATCAAGCAGCACATCAAAATGAGCGTCGACTGTCATTCGTTATCTCTTCCTCTCAAATGATCATGTAACCGGCGGAGTTTCCGCCGCTGCGTTTCCGCTGACTCAGGCCGGGCATATTTTTATCCTCTGGGATTCCAGCCCCGCCAGGTCAAACCAGATCAGCTCCCCTTTCAATCCATTTTCTGATGCTGTCAGGACCTTTACGGTCTCAGAGACCTCAAGGGAAGCTACAAAGGCAGGGGTAAAGGGAGGATTGCCCGTTTCGGTCTCTATACCCTTGTCAGGGACATCATCGTTTTCCCACAATGGCCTGTCGCCGGGGTAAAAAACTCCTACCTGCCCGAACATGCCTCCGATCGCTCCGTGGACAAAGGGTATCCCCAGACCGCAGCATGCGGCGTACGCATTCCTTCGCCCCTTGTTGTTGTCAAGAGCATCTATTGCTATTGCTGAACCCTCAAGTATGCTCCGCCCATTTTTTTCATCCAGGAATTCAACTACGGCAAATGTCTCTACCGCGCCGTTTACAGCGGCAACTCTGCTTGCCGCGGCAATGGCTTTCGGCTTCCCGATGTTGTCCTCTGTTGAGAAGAGCTGGCGGTTAAGGTTGTTTTCGTCAAATACATCCGGATCCACCATAACTATCTCTCCGACCCCGGCTCTGGCAAGCAGTTCGATTATCCACCCCCCCAGACCGCCGCAGCCTATCACCGCAGCCCGTGAGCCAAGGAGCTTCATCTGCCCGTTAATGCCTATCGTACCGATGTTTCTTCTGTATCTTTCAGGACAAATGCCGTTTTTTAAAGCTGCGGTCTCAACATCGCGGGGCTTCATTCCAAAGTCAGATGCGATCTTACGGCAGGCCAGAAAAGGGACTGTTTTTATCCCTCCGTTCTCCTTTACATTGATAAGCAGGCTCTCGACATGGTCTCTCGGCAATAATGGCACCTCCCAGGTATACTGATATGCTGGACAATAGTATATCGGGAAATGAAAGGTCACGGCAACTTGTAATATTGACATACCGCTATCTGTCTTCCCGCTTTTGATGTAAAATAACGGAATGAAGTACGCTGTAAAAAGAACATCCCTGACTGATATCTCCGGCTGGAAAAACTCTCCCTGTAAAAAAGCCGTCGTGCTTATGAGCGGAGGCGTAGATTCGAGCGCTGCCGCGCTTCTGCTTCTGAGGCAAGGATATTCACTGGCAGGCCTGACAATGGAGATAACTGAGAACGGAGCTAATGCTGCAACTGAGTCTGCTGCGTCTGTATGTAAAGAATTATCCATCCCCCACTTTTCTGTAAACATAAGCGGCGATTTCAAAGAGAATGTTATAAACCCTTTCTGCAGTTCATACCTTTGCGGACTTACACCCAACCCCTGTGCGGACTGCAATGAGAAGATAAAGTTCGGTCTTCTCCTGAACATTGCCGAAGAGATGTTGGGAAATGATTTTTCTCTTGCAACCGGGCACTATGCAAGAATGATCGTAAAAAACGGCAGGCGCTACCTTGCGGCCGCTGCAAACAGGACCAAGGACCAGTCGTATTTTTTAAGCGGGATCTCAGGCGCACAATTGTCACGGATACTCTTTCCCCTCGGAGATTTTACGTCAAAAGAAGAGACAAGAGAGCTTGTAAGGTCATCCGGCCTTGCCGTATCGGAACGCCCCGAGAGCATGGAGATATGCTTCGCTGACGAGGAAGGGTACAGGGCGATGCTTTCCCGCCGACCTCAGCCGGGACCGATCACAGACACCTCAGGTAAAGTGATCGGAGAGCACCGGGGCATAGAAGGATACACTCTCGGACAGAGAAAGAGACTGGGTATAGCATCAAGAAATCCCTTATACGTAATATCCATATTGCCGGAAACAAATACCATAATCGCGGCACCGCGGGAAGATGCTTTTCGCCATGTGGTCACTGCAGGAGCGGTCAATATCCTTGCCCCTGATTTTCTGAATAACGATCAGATCTTATATGGCAAGATCAGATCTCAGGGGGATACTGCGCCATGCCGCGTCCTGTCTTTTGACTCTGAGTCCCTGACAGTACTGTTTTCAGAACCTGTATTTGCCCCTGCACCCGGGCAGAGGCTCGCGGTCTACACAGAAGAGAACTATGTGGCTGCGGGAGGCGTGATAATGGCCTCGTCATGATCATCAGGAAAAAAATCTCATTCTATCCGCATATACCCTAGTCCGTTAAAAATTCACAGTCACGGGCATGCAAAGACAGAAAAATTTTTTATTCTCACCTTGAGAATACATTTGCATTTTATCTCAGGTCCCGTCTATCTATTATTCAAAACCTGATTTATCATAGTGATGACATCTGTTACAATATCTAAAACTTAAGATATTCTTGGGGGGTCGCTTATGACACTGCGCAGAAAGACTCAGATCTCATTAGGGATCACATTGCTCATCCTCCTTCTTATGCTCGACCTTACATTTACAAATTTTCTCAGAAGATCCGCCGAACAGGCTGACATAGAAAGGATCACTCTGAACCTTTCAAGGACTGTCGTGTCGATCAACGCTGAAGCCAGAACACTTTCAGCCATCGCGGCAAACTGGGCCCATTCTGACGCGACCTGGAACTATATGAGGGGACACAACTCCAATTACGCCTCCGAGACCCTTAACAGGGATGCCCTGACTGAAGTAGGCATTTCGTCTATGATATTCATTGACAACAACAATATGGTCCGCCTATTCAAGGACTTCAGTGCGGACGACGAGCCTTCCTCCCCGGAGAGTGAGTTTTCGGCAATATTTAACGACCCGAAGAACCAGTATCTGTTGGATAACACAGGCGCTGCAGGGATCAGCGGGATAGTCCTGAAGGAAAATCAACCCATACTTTTCACAGTAAAACCGATCCTCACATCCGACATCGAAGGGCCTCCTGCAGGCAACCTTATAGTCACCCGCGCAATTAGCCCCAAACTTATCGAAAATATTTCGAGGAACCTGCATTTTAATTTTGCAGTAGAACCTACGACTGACACCGAAAAGCAGAATGCAGACAGTCTTCCCCTCGTCTCGATCGAGGAAAGTGACAGGAAGTCAACGACCATATCCGGCAGGATGCTTGTGAAGGATCACATCGGAACTCCTTCATTCTGGGTCATTGGGATCGATAAAAAAGAGGACACATCTGCCGCAGAGAAAAAGATCCAGTATCTTTTCCTTATCTTTGCCTTGATAGCGGTCATCCTTTCCTTCCTGTACGATCTTTTCTTCAAATGTCAGTTCTCTGACAGGATGAAGAGGCTTCAGAGGGAGATCGAAGCGATACGTGACGAAAAGGGACAGAAAGGGATAATAACCGTCGATACCCAAAAAGACGAGATAAACAGCATGCAGAGAACTTTAAGCGACGTTATGGCGTATCACGATTTCAAACAGGAACATAAGAGCAGGATGGACAGCATCAGCCTTATGGTATACGAGCGTTTCGCACAGGCAGGAAACAGGCTCTGCTACAAAACTCTTGAAGACATCGCCACAGCGTTCTCTCCTGGCGACGAAAAATTCAGGAATGCCCTGCCGCGCGCCGCAAAAATGACTGCAAAATTCTGTGACAGGCTCAAAATGGCTGAAGAAGACAAATTCTATGCCTATCTCGGTGCCCTTTTCAGCCGGATAGGACTGCTCGGGGTACCCTTTCCAATAAGGAGCAAAAACACAGAACTTTCTCCTTCTGAACTGAGGGAGTATCACAAATATCCGATAATCTCCAAGGATTATCTCGAGTCTGTGGAACTGCTTCGCCCCGCGACACACATCCCTTATTGCTGGAATGAAAAATGGGAGGGTACAGGTTTCCCCAGAGGGCTCAGCGGAAGCGCCATCCCTCTTCAGGCCAGGGTATTCGCAATAGTAGACGGGTGGAATGAGATGACCAGACCATGGCTGGGAAGAAAACTACCCTCTCAGGAAGAGGTTGAGATCCGTCTGAGGGAACTCGCGGGATCTAAATATGATCCCCAGCTCGTGGAACAATTTATACAATTACTGCACGAAGAGGGAGAGAATCAGATATGGAAATAGTTGACGCAAGAGGCATGGATTGCCCCAAACCGGTGATCCTGACCAAAGAAAGTGTAGAAAAGGGATGCCGTGATTTTGTAGTATGGGTAGATAACGAAGTCGCGGCCTCAAACGTCGCGAGATTCCTCGAGAACAGCGGTTTTTCGGTAAAAAAGGAGTACGGTGAAGAATCTATCGTTCTCGAAGCAAAAATATGCTCAAAAAGCACTCCGGCAAACACTGAGAATAAAAAGTCATGGGGCATTATTCTTACATCCGATAAGATCGGAGCAGACTCTGAAGGACTTGGCGAAGTTCTGATGAAATCGTTCCTTGGGACATTGGTCAAGAGCGAAAGGCCTCCCACTGCAGTAGCGCTGATGAACAGCGCGGTAAAAATGGCTGCAGAGGGGTCATCATTTTTTGACCATCTTTCAGAACTGAGGGACCGGGGAACCCTGATCCTGGTATGCGGGACATGCACAAAACATTTTGGCATCACCGATGATATAAGGGTAGGCGTTATTTCCAACATGTTTGAGATAACAGAAGCAGTTTTAGGGACATCCAAACCGACAGTTATAGGCTGATCATGTCTATATATCTTAACAATGCCGCCACCACGTGGCCAAAACCTCAGTCTGTGCCCGATGCTATCTATGATTTCATTGTAAACCGCGGCGCAAATGTAGCAAGAGGCTCGGCCTCCATGAGGGACATGCAGAGCCTGGACTATATTTTTACCTGCAGGCAAAAGCTTGCCGAACTCTTTGGCGGGTATGAAAAGTGTGACCCCAGGTTCGTTACCCTCACATCAAACGTAACAGAATCGATGAACATCATCATAAAGGGTTTCATCAGACCCGGCATGAAAGCTGTCACTTCCTCAATGGAGCACAATTCGGTACTGAGGCCTTTGCGGAGAGCGGAAAGAGATGGAACAGGGCTCGAGATCATCCAGTGCAGTATGAAGGGATATCTCGACCCAGCGACCCTGAAGAAAGCTTTCTCCCAGGGAGCGGATATTGCAATAATCAACCACTGCAGCAACGTAAGCGGGTCCCTCCAGAACATCGCGGACATTGCCGAAGTATGCAGGGGATCAGGTGTTCCACTCGTACTAGATTGTGCCCAGACAGGCGGAATTGTCAAGATAAGCGCCAAGGAGCTCGGGGCAGCGGCTGTATGCTTCACCGGACACAAGGGGCTTTTCGGCCCCCAGGGCACAGGAGGTATAGTCTGGGATCCTGAATTTGCAAAGAGATGTTCGCCCCTTATCGAAGGCGGGACTGGCAGCCTCTCTCACGAAGAGTACCAGCCTTCACAGATGCCTGACAAATTTGAGGCAGGGACGCCAAACGTCCCGGGCATTGCAGGTTTGCTGGCCGCTCTTGAATGGATCGAAAAAGAGGGAATGGACAATATCCGAAAAAATGAGGAACATCTTGGGAAAATGCTTGAAGAGGGACTGAAGGGCATCAACGGCCTCAAAATAATCGGGCCCTCGTCTGATGACCCAAGGCTCCCTGTATATTCCGTCAATTTGAAGGAAATGGACAACGCCAGGATAGCGCGCGACCTTTCAGACATATACGGCATAGAGACAAGGCCGGGCCTTCACTGTGCACCTCTTGCACACAGAACTTTAGGTACCTTTCCGGAAGGAGCGCTCAGGATCTCCCCGGGTCATTTCAATACTGCCGATGACATCTGCCGTGCAGTAAACGCACTTGCAGAGATCGCCATACGTTGAGGAAGCTCCCGCCTCTGACAGTATCAGCCTGAAATAAATCCCTTAGCGACCAGAATGCTCCGGGACTCTTCATCGGCAGGGCGGTAGCCTTTGCTGAGGAGATCCCTTATGTATGTCCCGTTATATGTGAAGCAGAATATCAGATTTGCCAGCCACAAAGTCAGCACGCTTGCAGCAAACATTATAACGGCCCACTTCGCGTCGCCCCTGAATATCGGCACACAGAACCCGAAAAAGAAAACCGTCCAGCTGAATCCTACTTTTGTTGTCCTTAGCTGTCCGGCAGGATCTTCAAGCCTTATAAGCATTATCGTTCTCCTTCTTCATTGCCCTCTTTCTCAAAAGCCATGATCGCCGCTTTTGACGTTCCCCACCATGTAACACCAATTAACGAAGCCATCATCGGTAGTGAGATATACTTGAACTCGATGCTTCCCTTCAGATAAGCGATAAAAAAGATGATAAGTGCGGCGGCCGCTGCCGCTGTGAATACCTTTGAGATGCTGTTGATCAACCTGGCCGTACGAAGTGTCATAACATCCACCCTTTGAGAAATATACGGAATACTGGTAAATAATACCACAGGGCTGCTATAAAAAAGGTATAATTTGCATGGATCAAATCTACAGGAGGGGGATTAACAATGATGATGTTTCTACTGGCGGCAGCTGCAGTTTTAGGTTTATGGCTTATGACCACGTACAACGGCCTCGTCAAGCTTCGCAACCTTATGCAGGAAGGGTGGAGCGGCATAGACGTACAATTGAAAAGACGTTCCGACCTTATTCCTAATCTCGTTGAGACAGTCAAGGGATATGCTTCTCACGAAAAGGAAACTCTTCAGGGAGTAACCAACGCGCGTGCCGCTGTAATGCAGGCGGGAAACGATCCGGAAGCAAGGCTCAAGGCTGAAAACGCACTGACAGGGACGCTGAGATCTCTCTTCGCTGTTGCAGAAAACTACCCGGAACTGAAGGCTAATACCAATTTTCTTGACCTTCAACAACAGCTTGGAACTATCGAAAATGAGATACAGATGTCCAGACGTTACTACAACGGAACTGCAAGAAACCTTAATACCGCCATCCAGCGTTTTCCTGCTGTTTTGATCGCGAGACAGTTTGGTTTTAAAGAAGCTCCGTTCTTCGAGGCGGAGGAAGAGGCGAGAGAAAACCCGAAGGTTTCATTTTAAACAGGATTTTGTGATACTTGAGGGAGGGAAAATATGAGGAACACCAGAGACTGTCTTATTAAAATTACGGCACTGCTGTGCGCGGCTGTTTTCGTTATATTGTCAGGAGTTAAAGTGACCGAAGCAAGAGAAACCTTCAACAGGTTCAACGCTGACATAATAATAAATGAGAACAGCTCTGTAGAAGTTACTGAAGAAATTCTTGTCAACGTTGAGAATATCGAGATCAACAGGGGCATAATCCGTTCGCTCCCTGTGGAATACAGGGACGGAAAAGGCAATTCAACAGAACTCAAACTAGAGATAACAGATATAAAGCTTGACGGTCAAAACATCCCATGGAGTTCTGTGAGAGCAGGGGTAAACGTTGATGTTAAGATCGGAGATCCAAATAAGATCATACCCAGGGGACTACATACATTTCTGATAAAATACCGGATCGAAAGGCACATAGGATTTTTTGAGGACCACGACGAACTCTACTGGAATGTAACGGGAAAAGATTTTTCTTTCCCGGTTCTTGAAGCATCATGCAGGGTCGCGCTTCCAGGAAAAAATTTCGGAGAAGGATTCAACACGATAGAGTGGTATGTGGGCCGGTATGGTACAAAGGGAGACAACAGCAGGGCGAGACAGGATTCCGGAAGCGTTTTCACAGTCGGGCCGCTTCAGCCGGGAGAAGTTTTCACCGTAGTCTACACATGGCCGAAAGGTCTGGTAACTCCACCGCCCCCTCCTGCCAGGGACAATCAAAAGGCTCAGGGAGGTATAGCAGCAGCGACATTTGCTTTGATCTCCGGTTGGTTCTGGTTTGCCTGGAAAAAGTGGGGCAAAGACCCGGATAAAAAGACAGTGATCCCGCTTTTCTACGCACCGGATGGTGCATCTCCCGCATTCCTGAGGTACGTAAGGGACATGCGGCTCGATCAGACAGGCTTCACTGCTGCAATAATAGGGCTGGCTGTTAAGGGAGCAATTAAGATCGTCGAAGTTGAAGGAAGAGAAACTTTCTTTGGAAAGGGCAAGGGCCACTTTGTGTTGCATGAGAAAGAGACCGAACCGGAAAAACTTCAGCCTGAAGAAGAGGCTCTAATGATGCAGCTTTTCCCCGGAAGCATAGACAGCGTATCTTTAGTTCAGGATAACGGCGACATAATTTCCGGAGCAATGAGAAGTCTTGCAAGAAATCTCAGAAACACAAACTCTGCAATTTTTACAAGAAACACAGATAAGATGTTGCCCGGCCTTGCTTTGTATGGGCTTGGAATAGCAGCAAGCTACCCATTCAGCGGGGAATATCCATTGAACACCATGCTGGCCGGGGTTTGCGGACTTCTTATCATTGCGCTGGGAATGAGGCTGAGCAAAGCTGCAAATACCGGCGGACAGAATATAAGGCAGTTCCTTGGAAGAGCTTTCCCTGCGCTTGCTGTGGGTCTTGTAGGAGCAATAGCGCTTGGGGGAGAGGGCCTCTCCCCATTCACATTTGTCTTTTTCGTAGCTTCGGCAGCGATCATTGCTGTTATGAGGCCTCTTATGGTCTCAAGGACTCAAAAGGGCAGCAATATTTTGAGCGAGGCAGAAGGTCTCAAACTATACATGGACACAGCAGAAAAAGAGAGGCTTGAAATGTTCAACCCTCCGGAAGAGACTCCGGAGCTCTTTGAAAAGCTTCTTCCTTACGCACTCGCACTCGATGTTGCAAAAACCTGGGGCAACAGGTTCGAAAGTGTTTTGACAAAAGCCAGTTATAAGCCCGAATGGTATTCAGGACCTTCGCCATATCTATTCTTGAATGGTTCGGGCCTGAATAATTTCTCGTCAAGCCTAGGCAGCAGCCTGGGGCAAAGCATGGCTCCGCAGTCTGCCCCCGGGACATCTTCAGGTATGGGAGGCGGCGGTTTTGCGGGAGGCGGCGGAGGCGGCGGAGGAGCAAAGGGCTGGTAATTTTTAGTCCTGAGTCGTTGGTCGATCTTTCTTACAGCAAAATAATCATCAGCTTTTTGATAAATCAAGGGGCTGCGTGAAATCGTAAGATCTCACACAGCCCTTTCTCATTGACCTGCCGGGACAAACTTCTTACCTGTTCTTTACTAAAGTTCTTATCGTATCCCAGACATCAGGAGTCTCGTGTCCCTTCCTCCACCCCGCGACCCCGGCAAGGCGGTACTTATCAAGGATCGAGAGCTTGGTTTTTATGGAATCCTTGTTTTCTACCCATACCTTATAGGTCTTTCCCTCTGAAAGATACGAATAGAAATACTGCCCCTTGTCACTGAGCCATACCGGGGAGAGTCCTCTTTCGTAAATAATAGAATCTGACTCGGCCATAGTAAGGGTGGAACCTTTGACTTTTACCTTGCCCTGACCCGTCGGAGTTTCCTCCCATTTCCTCATGTAAAAAGGAACGCCTAATATCAGCTTTGCAGGAGGCACGCCCTCCTCTATTGTTTTTTGCACTGCACGTTCGACCCACGGCATCGAAGCGACAGAACCCGCCCTCGGAGAGGTCCTCCAATGTTCGTCATAGGCCATGAGCATAACGTAATCAACGTGTTTTGAAAGTGCCCCCCTGTCGTGGCTCCTTGACAGATTGCTGTTTCCGGGTACGTGGACGTCTACAGAGCTTACAAGACCCTCCCCTTTGAGATAACCGCTGAGCAGCGAGATGAAACGCACATATTTGTCCCTGTCGGCAGCATCAACATTTTCAAAATCTATGTTTATGCCGTCAAAACCATAGAGCTTCGAATAACATAGAATTCGTGCAATAAAGATATTCACGGCAGCAGTGTCGTTGAAAAACCTTGACGTGTTCTCTTTGCTGAAGCCGTTTGAAACAAGGGGCCATATGCGGTATCCCTTTTCGCGCGCAGCCTCAACATAGGCTGCGGAGGCTCTGTTTGCCATATTTCCGCTGCCGTCGGTAAGGTTGAACCATGTCGGCGAGATCACATCAAGCCCATCAATGCGTTCTTCCGCTGCGAGATCGGGATTATCCCTTGTGATGTGTGCCCACGCAAGGGTGATCCGTTTATTTTTCAGGAAGGCATTATCAGGCTTTCTTATGTTCAAAGGGGTATTGAGAGTGATCCTTTTGAGTTCGAGACCAGCGTTTGTCTCATCTGCAGCTATCCCTGTCAGTTGTTCCAATCCTGTTACGTTGAAATAAGAGGTACCCTCATTGTCCATCGAGGGGAAATATAAAGAAATGGATCTTCCTGACAGCCTCTCAAGTTCCTTAATGCCAAAAACTTTGGCAGGTTCCCTGACTTCAATAAGAAAACCCTTTCCATTCGGACCTTTCGTTAAGGGCAGCCCCAGCGTACCCAGGAGATCTGCGGGCACCCATATATCCTTTCCGCGGACAATGGCTGTCCCCAGCAGGTCCCTTGAGGGTCCGTAAGAAAAAATTATGTCGAGATACCTGTCATTTTCATCAGCGCTTGCCATTGAATTAAAGAAAAGAGCTAAAAACAGGAATGAGAGAAAGACCACGCGGTGCACAAACTTTATCTTTATCAATTCATATGACCCCTTTCAACATTTCTAGTATAATCTTAACCTCATTTACCGGTAAGAGATTCGGCAAAATTGCTATATAATGCATGGATAAAATCCTTAACGACCGGAGTGTTTGGTTCTGAGAAAAATTTCGCTCTTCACAGTCCTGCTCTTCCTGCTCGTCTTTTCACAGCAAGCCGACTGTTCAGAAGGAATGGGGATCAGCCCCGATCTTTTTTTGAAGAGACTGGGATATTCATGTATCAGGGTGAAAAACGGGATTTCCAGCGCTGCCATAGCCTCCGGCATCCAGGATTCGGAAGGAACAAAAAAAGTCCTTGAGTGCGGCGGAAAGCTGATTATGGTCCTGACAGGCTCAGAAGAGGGTAAGGAACTTATGAGCGTAGCTCTGCTCTCTTTTACGGATCCTCACGAAGACGAAAAAAGATCTGTGCCCGTACCCGGGTCCTACGAAAACAACCGTTTTGTAAACATTTGCAGGCAGATGATCTACTCTCTGGACAGCGGGATATCTGAGACTGAAGCGGACAGTGCCTTAAAGTCAATGGGTGTATACGGCAATATGCTTGACGGAGCTCAGAGAAGCAGTTTGGTAAAAGGCTACAGGTGCATGCTGAAACTCCAGCCTGGCGGCATGCTTATGATGGTAATATCAAGGATATAGCGGATCATTACAATAAATAAAAGGAGAAAAGAGAATGAATATCGAAGAGCTTCTTGAAAGGCTTGACGCGGCAGATACCGATGAAGAAATCAGTGAGATCGGCAGGGAGATACTTGAAAAAGACCCTGACAGCCCTTACGGGAAACTGGCAGTCTGGGAAACTATGACTTATGACGACTGTATCGAAAATCTTGACATGCTCAGGGAGGCACTTTCCGGCATCAGGATGATAATATCCGAAAAAGAGACCCCTCCCGACCTCGAAGAAGACAGAGATGCGCAGGCATACTGCACCATTATGATGAACCTGGGATACTCGCTGCTCGCAGAGCAAAAGACCGAGGAGGCTCTGGAGATCGCAAGAGAGTTCGCAAACTTTGATGATGAGGGATTCTATCCGAGCAGGACACTTCTTTACCGCTGCCTGCTGGATCTCCAGATGTACAGGGAGATTTTCGAAACGCTTGAGAGCGATCCCCTTGAATCCGTCGTCGGGGAGCATGCCCGCGCTATCGCGCTTATTGAGACTGAAGCAGACCCTGCCGATATCCGCGATGCAGTGAACTACGCTATCTCGCTTGATCCGAATGTTCCCTTCTTCGTCCTGAACATATGGGAGTTCCCCGAGTCTGACGACGATATCGACGAAGAGATGGAAGATACCATAAATTACGCCACCTATGTGGCAGAGCCGTGGTGTTCCTCCGACAACAGGCTCGCCGCACTCAGCGCGCCGGCATTCCTCTTCGGCTATCTGACCGACAGGCTGACGGATGAGAAGGACATCAAGCTCCTGCGGGAAGGATACGACGGTGCCGGAGTTCTGAAAGAAGTGGAAGAGGCCAAGGCTAAGATCCGTGAAATGGAGCAGCAGAGATGCGACCCCGAGGAGATAGACGCCGTGGCGCTGGGCGAGACCGGTGCAATAGTGGAAAAGCTTCTTGACTGAGAGACAGATATATTTGCAGTAGGGGCGGCCTTTTCGGGCTGCCCCTTTTTTATATATATTTTACCCTTCTGCAGATGTTCCGTTGTCGATTATTACTCCCTGGTTGCTCTCTCCGTCCATGTAGGCTGAAAAGTTCCCCCTGTATATCCTTATTGCCGGATGTGGACCCTCTTCCCACTCGTTTTCGGTGAACCACTCCTGATCTATGAGATTGTTTGATTCTCCCTCAAAGACGGGCATGTAGAGGACACTGTCCACTGCAAGATCTGAGAAGAAGTGGGTCCCGTAAGAGAGTTCAGGCATAAATCCGAGCCTGGGTATGCCAAGTTCGACTATGCAGCAGCAGTTTGTAAGCTCGTTGTACTTTACCGGTACTCCAAGTTCGGGGTTGCTCGACCCTACCCTGCCGGGCGAGACAAAGATGAACTTCTGTCCTTTCATCTGTTCATTTATTTCGCCGATCCCCCGCGCGACCTTGAAAAAATCAGGATTTGAATAGTATTGCAAGTGGTCGATATATACGAGGCAGGGTATGTTGTGGAGCACTCCGGGCGTGACCATCCTGTCAGCCTTAAGAATTACCCTCTTTCCGCCAAGGTCGGGGATCCCTTCCTCCTCGCATGTCTGACACCAGCACGGACGCGACTGTATCAGGCAAAAACTGTCATCAAGAGGTTCATATGCAAACTCGATGTCTGCCGGCAGCCCCATCGAAGACTCCAGCAGAGGGAGTGTCTTTTTCATCCTTTCAAAAAAGTTTGGGTATTTTTTCGGGAAGTTGTCAAAGGTCAGGCAAACCTTTGATCCCAGATCGATCCTCTGAGTGGATTTCATCAGAGAAGAGAGGCATCCCCCGTCGGGATCATAGCAATATATCTGCGCATAGGCGTCAAAGTCGGGATGATATTCTATCAGCTGACGCCATTCTTTTTTGATGTCGAGCGTCGTCAGTTCATTGGGTCTTTCCCTGTCGATCACATGGAATCTTTCCTGGGAATGGATAGCGATCTTTTCCGGACTCTGTCCGTCCGGCCTCAGATACGCATTCGTCAGGGATATCGTCCTTGCATAACCTCTCTTCGTACTCATGGTCCCCAGTCCAAAGACAAGCCTGAGAACACCGTCCTTTTGTTTCACCCTTTTGTTCCATCGTCGGAAATTCTGAGAATAGCCTACTCCGGCTATCGTGGGGTAATAGTACCTTCCGTGCCATCTTCCGGACATCCTGATAACGATTATCCCCATGTCGTCATCGCCAAGTCCGTGTTTTTTCCTGTAGCTCGTCGCTTCAGGGAAGTATATCCTTGAATATATCTTCCTGATCTCTCTTTCAACTATTAGCACCCTCTCTTCCAGAGACGGTGAATCATTGCTCATGAATGTCGTCAGGTACTTTCCGGCAAACGAATGTTTGGCTGAATCCTCAAGCCTGCTGCTGCTCCTTATAACAACCGGGTCGTGCATCTCTGAGAGAAAATTCCTTACTGCTTCAGTCACTGTCGCAGGCAGCGGAGTCCGGAGGAAAACTTCTTCCAGCCTCTCCGGGTCATTCTGCGATATCAGAAGATCCAGAGACGGCACTGACTCAAGGAAACGGTGAAAAATGTCTATCCCGAAGTATATCGACTCCGGGACCTTGCTGTTGGATAGCTGCGGATCACCTGAATCACGAAGTTTTCTCAGCGCAAAAAGAAGGGAACGGCCCTTTCCTCCAATCGTCCCTTTGCCGAATATCATTGGCGCAAATTCCGGATCGTCGTGCGGGTCCCATGCGAAATACTCTTCCCTGGTCCTTTCCAGATCGGTCACTTGCCCTTCACCTCCGTATCGCCCTTGTCTATCACTACCCCAACCTCACTGTCACCGTCAAGCAGGACATCGAATGTCCCGCGGTAATGCCTCACGGCGGGATGGTGGGCTGATGTCCATTCTCTGCTCTCAAACCATCCCTTGTTGTAGACGTTGCCTTTCTCTCCGTCAAATACGGGAAGGTAGAGTATGTTGTCTCCATCCAGATCGAGGAAAAAGTGCGTCCCGTACGAAAGTTCCGGAGCCATGCCTTTGCTGGGTATGCCAAGTTCGACAAGACATCCTGAATTCGAAAGCTCACTGTACTGTACAGGCACTCCGAGAACGGGATTTGAGCTTCCCCATCGCCCCGGTCCCACAAGAAGGTATCTCTCCCCGTCCAATTTTGCGTTAATTTCTCCTATTGCCCTTGCCACATCATAAAAGTCCGGTGTCCTGCCATAAAGCTCAGGGTCCACATACACTATGTGCTTTATGTTCTCAAGCCTGCCGTTTGCGACCATCCGGTTCCCCCTTAGTATCGTATTTTCGGGGCTGACTTCAGGTATGACGACCTTGCCCTTGTCATCATAAACTGACAGCGGCCTGAGCTGAACAAGCGTAAATTCGTCTCCTGCGCTCTCATATGTAAACTCCATGTCGGATGGCAGCCGCAGTTCCTCCTCAAAAAGCCGAAGCAGCTTTTTAATCCTTTTGAACAGCTGAGGACATTTCTGCGGAAGCTCCGCGAATGTAAATACAGCCCTGGGAGCAACCATGTCTCTGGTGTCCGCCAGAAGCCAATGGAACATATTGCCGTCATACCACTGAAGGTATGACTGGGCCATCTTGTGTTCCTGCATGATCATCCTGATATAGTTCCCGGCATAAGCCGTCATGAAGGCGTTGTGTTCTATGTCAACGTAGTCGAACTGTTCCTGAGAGTGGGATACTATCTCGGCAGGCCTGTTGCCTTCGGGTCTCAGGTTCGGGTTTGTGAGGTAGAAGGTCCTGGCAAAGCTCCTGTCGACCGTTCTTGTGCCGAGGCCGAAGCATATCCTTGCCACTCCGTCTTCCTTCCTGATCCTTGGCGAAGGCCTTCTGAAGACCTGCGAGAAGGCAGTCCCTGCAAGCTCCGGATAATATTTACTATCCCTCATCTTCCCCGCTATGGGCTGGATGAGGACCCCCATCCGCTCGCCTCCCCAAAGTATGTTGTGCTTCCTTTTGTACTCCCTGGCAGCCGGGTTGTAGGTCGACGCGTACACCTCCTTGATCGCAGCCTCAAGGCCTCTTCTCCTTGAAGCTCTGTCACCGCTGTTGGAGACGAATTTTGTTGCATATTTGCCTGCAAAAGAAAGATTGACATCGTCTTCCAATATCGATGATGAACGGACAGACATCGGAGTATCTATTGTATCCAGGATCATCTCCAGATCCATATCCAGGCTTTCGGGCAGATGGGCATCCTGGCAGATCCTGTGCAGCTTCGGCGCATCGCTGTGTTCCCTGAGATCCAGCAGCCTGTCCCAAAGCCTGTTTTCTTCCATGAACTCCTCAAAGACGGATGTAGTAATAACGAAGGTGCATCTTGGCAAACATACTTCGTCGAGCATTCCGTTCGATTTAAGTATCTCATAGGCAAAACTGAGCCCTTTTGCCTTTCCCCCTACCCTTCCGCTGCCTATCAGCCAGCCGCGTTCCCTGTAGTAGGGTTCAGGGTCAAAACTTTTATAATACTCTCCATATTCCATACTTCCACCCCCGCTAAACGACAAAAACTAACTTTTTACTGCAAAAAAATTCGTTTTATGCAGCTCTGTCTGTTAAGATGATATACTGTTAAAGCTTCTATTACAACAATTTTAAAAATGGATGAAAATATGAAAAGAGAGAAAGGAAAAGAACTGCCGGCACCTTTCTCTCTGACATTTTTAAAACTTTTACAGCCGGCGGTCTCGGCAAAGACAGTTCACATCACGGTACTATCCAGACATCCCTGAAACCGTTGTCTTCGATGATCTGGTAAACATATCCTCTGTCCCTGTCCCACGCATATTTGCCATTTGACGCGATCGAGCCGTACCCATCAAGATACTGCATGTTTCTGGAATCGGCTGAACTCCTCGTTATGTAGCCCCTGTAGAGAGGCAGTACCGGAAGTTTGCCTCGTGTCCTCTTTATGCTCCAGTCGCCAGGAAGGCCCGTGGAGGAGACGACTTCGCTCAGTACCCTGTCCATGCCCTCTGGTATCTCTTCAATGAACATCACCTTACCCATGCCGGACTTGCCGAAAAGGTCAAGCAGATAGGCTGATCCCCATATCCCGTCGGGTATCCGGCTGAGGGAATCGACAGCGACGAAAAACGCATCCATGGCGATAAGCTGTCTCGGCTGTACGCTCTGCCGGGGGGCAAAGCCTGACACCTCCTGCCACCTTGATGGATCGCCGTCAGGAAACATCCTGCTGATCAGCGCCACAGCTGCAGCGGCTCTCCAGCGCGGTTCCCCGTTCCACAGTTTTTGCCACAATTCGGTCTCGGTGCCCCCGGGTGCGATATCAAGCATGTCGGCAACTATTGCTGCCCCTGTGTCTTTGATCTTCTCCTTCTTCTCCATTTCCGCCACAAAAGTGTCCCAGTCGGATGCTGCAAAGACGGGCACTGAATATAGGGTAAACGCCAAAACCAGGATCAATGCTGCTGTCCATTTTACTCTCATCTTCACAACACCCCTCAAAAAAATATGATTATAAATATTTTACTCTATTCAACCGGTCTCAATAAAGCTTGTCGCCTCTGACCGTTATCTCTCTCTCCCAGGTACCGGCACTCCAGGTCTTTTTGTTTATCCCTCCGGGCAGCACCTTCCACAAAGCGGCTTTTCCGTTGTCAGAACCTATTATGTCCAATATAAACACCTCTCCGGCAGTGAATGGGATATAAAATGCATCCGATGATCCGTAGATCCTGTCAAGCTTGTCAGAAGGTACATTTCCCTCTTCAACGAAACGCCAGAATTCACCCCTTTTTCTGCCGGTCGCCATAATCTTTTCGATGCCTTCTTCAGAAAGGATAACGACTCCGGATCCTCCGTACCCGTTCAAAAACCAGCTAAGAAAACGTGCCCTCTCGTCCAGTCCTCCGTTGACATAGGGTAGGGCCACTCTGCAGTAAAAGCCAAGGTAGGCTGTCGATTTTTTGCGTTCACTGCCCATTACCGCACCGATCTTTATTGCAGCCTCTTTTTCACTTCCTGCCGCAAGGAGCTCCTTCAGGGAATTTCTCAGCTGATCCTTCTTGACGCCTTCATGCGGATAGATCATGTTCAGGGATACTTCGAATATTTCAGGCATGAGAGAGTTTGCAGAGTACTCTTCACTCTGCGGCTGAGATGTTTCTGCATCCGCGGATGCAATGTTGGCCACAATATCCTCGGAAATGGTTTCCTCTGCCGCAGAAGCCCACAAAGCCTCTCTCCCCGTAAGGAGCAGTAAGAGGAGTGCGAAAAAGATATCCCATGCAATTTTATGTTTTAAACATCTTTTGCCGGCTTTTTTATGCGTATCTTCTGTTGCGAAAATATAAGGATGTTCAGCATGGATCTTAGACATCTATGTATCTTTTCTCTCCTTTGCCTGAATATCCTCCGTTCCTCGACGGCATCGATCCGTCAAAGGCCAGGATCAGGACCGGAAGTCCCAGAAGGACAGGAGTCAGTATCCCCCAGAGCCAGAAATTTTTACCAAGCCTCTCGGCTATTTTTCCCCAGAGATATACATTGGCTGCAAAGGCTACCAGTGCGGCACCTGAACTGAAGACCTCGGAAAAAAGGTAGAAGCTTACGAAGTTCATGGCAGCCGTAACTATCCCCGGTGCGATGATAGCCACCGTGAACCAGCGTGAGATCCTTGCGCAGTCGCAAAGGAGCATCACGTTATAAAAGGGGATCAGGAACTGCAGGAAAGAGCCGATCCTGAACTTCTCCCCGAGCCTGGAAAAGACATATGCAGCAAAAATATAGATCCCAAAGCACATCAGGACTAATACGATGACCGCCAAAGCTCCGAAAAGTATTGTGAACATTACTTTTTTGACCTCTCTTCCAGTTCTGAGATCACATTCCCAAGTTCTTTTATCTTCTCCCCGTAAAGCGCCCAGTCGCCCTGCCGCTGCGCTTCCTGGGCCGAATCGTATAATTCCTGCGCTAATTTTGCAAGGGAGGCGATATCATTTTCGCTGATTTTCTTTACAGAGGGCAGCTCTTTTTCCGCTTCTTCGCGCTTAGGTGCCGGAGCTCCGCCGGAAACGGCCGGACCACCCTTTTCAAAGACGTTCTTTCCCATCAGTTTTTGCAGTGCTCCCGCAAAAGTCTCGCTCCACTCCACCCTTCCCCCTGTTGAGACGATCACCCTCTTAAGTTCGGGAAGTTCGCCGTTCTCGGCTTTAAGATAGAGCGGCTGTACATAGAGCAGTGATTTTCCTATGGGTATTACAAGCAGATCACCGATAATAACATCCGACCCTCTCTGGCTCCATAGCGAAAGCTGTGAAGATATCTCAGGGTGCTGGTTTATCAGGGCCTCTATCTGAGCCGGACCGTAGATCAGTTTTTGTTTGGGGAACTCATATACCAGAAGCTCTCCGTAATTGTCGGGGTCGCACCTTCCGGCCATCCAGCCTATCAGATTGTCCCTTCCCAGGGGCATGTACGGGACAATGACAGCAAATTCAGGGTCCTTTTCGCCCCAAAGCTTCATCGTTACATAGTTTGGCTGGATCCTTCTCTCGCGTCCGACTGGAGTGACCTCCCACACGTCTTCCCTGTTGTAGTATGTGTTGGTATCAGTCATGTGGTATGTTCTGTAAACATCCGTCTGGACCTCGAAAAAGTCTTCCGGATACCTCATGTGCTTCCAAAGCTCTTCGGACATCGCGCCAGCAGGTTTGAAAATATGAGGGAATATTTTCTGCCAGGTCCGCGCTACTGGATCTTTTTCATCGACTATGTAGAATGACATTTTCCCGTCATAGGCGTCGACTGTCGCTTTGACGCTGTTCCTTATGTAATTGACCCCGTTGAAATGTCTCAGCGTCGGGTCAGCTGTCATTACAGGCTTCGAATAAGGATACCTGTGGGTCCATGTAAAAGCGTCCTGGACCCAGATTATGCGGCCGTTGAATATGACTGGATAAGTGTCTCCGTCAAAAAGGAGGAATGGAGCAACTTCACCCAGCGCCTCCCTGACATTCCGGTAGTAAAGCACCCTGCTCTCGGGCCTGAGCGCGCCTGTGAAAAGTATCTCGGTATCCCTGAACCTAAGCGTAAAAAGCAGCCTTCTCCAGAAAGAACCGATCTCCACGCCTCCATCTCCTTCGTAGGTACTTCTTACGTTGGAGTCGCCCATCGGATAGTCAAACTCTTTGACATCTGTATTTACCAGGACATAAAAGTCCTTCATGGATCCATAATAGATCTGCGGCCTGTCAAGTTTTATGTCAACGGTCGATCTGGGAGGCAGGTCCTTCATGAAAAAGTGCGGGAGCCCTCCGGGAGAGACTTCGTTGACGGGATTCATCACTACCCCGTATCCGTGGGTAAATTCAAGGTGCATGTTCACCCATGTCTGGTTCTGCAGTTTGGACAGGTCAAGCTCCCTTACGGACAGCATTACCTGCCTGTTCCCTCCGTTCAGCTTGTACCTGTCTATGTAGACATCATCAAAGTCATAATACGTCCTTATGGCCTGGAGCTGCTTGTATGTCCTCAGGAGCGGAGAGTAATCCCACAGCCTGATATTCCTCACGGTCTCCTGGTCGGCCTGCAGTTCTTCAGGAGTGACCTCATTTTCCGGCGTCAGTGGGATCGTCCTCACGCTGTTCAGTCCGAAAGCCCTCCTGGTATAGTCAAGATGGTAACCAAGGAATGGTTTTTCAAGTTCGTATTCGTTAGGCTTTACCCTGTACTGCTGGACAAGGCCAGGTACAAACGATCTGGCGACCCAACCCAGCAGCAGCAGGATCCCGATCAGCACAGCCGACATCTTCCACATTGGCCTGTAAAAATTCATAAGCAGGAGAGCAGCCGCCGCTGCAGCGGCAGCTGCCAGGATACTGTAGGACGGCAGGAGGATCTTTACGTCTGTATAGCCCGCTCCAAAAACCACTCCTGTCGGAGAAAAAAGTATCTCATACCTTGCAAGCCAGTATCCGGCTCCCCACACGATCAACAGGAGCGATCCGAGAAGGGACATATGGAGCCTTGCCCTCAGAGTGGCGGTCAATTTTGCTCCGTCAAGCGAAAGGGACCTCGTCATAAAATATGATGCGAAGGTGCCGATCAGAGCAACGGTCAGTACTCCCTGAAGCCATGACTGGAGATAATTTATGAATGGGAGTGTGAAAACATAAAAACCAATATCCTTGCCAAACAGCGGATCTGTTTCGCCGAATGGTGTGGGATCGATAAATTTGAGGAAAGTGCCCCACGACTCCATCGCGTTCAGCGCATTGACGACAGCAAAAAGTGCAGCAGCCGCTATTATGGCCCATTTAGAGGCGCGAAGCCCGACAACTTCCTCTGATCCGTCGCTGATAAGCCTCAGTCCGTTTTTCCATGCCGAACGCCAGTTGTACCAATAGATAAGAAATGCCGGTACAAGAGCAATAAAAAAGAGTTCCCACCTGGCCGTGAACCTCCTCCAGAAGACTGCCTCAAATCCGTAGGATTCAAACCAATAGAGGTCGGTCAAAAAAATTGCCAGTCCGGGCAGGATCACTGTGAAGAGGAGGAACAGACCACCCAGGCCAAGCCATAGCCTAGAGATTTTTGGCATCCTGATGTTCGGTATCTTAGGCCTGGCATCATCCCATCCGTTCTCATTGTCCCCTGAGCCGTCTGTCCATTCCTGACGAGTATGGCCATACATGCTTTCAAAAATTTTTTTGAGGTCCATGGTCACCAGCTCCCAGCTAATGTACAATCGTATCTAGTTATTGTTAACTAAAATCAGCTGCATGTCCAGCGTTCTCTTGCTTAAATAGCAGGACATCCTGTTAATGCAGCCTTGGTGTATTGATACTCTCAGATGAAATGCGGAGGGCGAGATAATGTTCTATGCATACAAGCTTCTTGGATCACTAATAGTGCCCCCGGGACTGCTGGTCATAATAACGGCCCTCTTTTCCTGCCTGCTCCTCAGGACAAAAAGCAAAAAAAAACTCTCCGGATCAATGCTTCTGTTTTCACTTTTGATCTGGTTCATGAGCACCTCTGTAGGCTCATACGCAATAACCGGAAGGCTGGAGAGGAAATACGAAAATTCTCTTCCTCTTACCGAAAGACCGACCGCCTTCCTTGTGCTTGCGGGCGGTTCAAACTACGACAGGGAGGGGCGGGAGAGCATGCCCGGAGTCTACTCCCTGGAGAGGATATATACTGCTGTGACCGCTGCAGACCCTAATAAGGATGTCCTTATCTTCTCCGGCGGGAACGTATATGGCTTCAACCGGAGGACCGAGGCGGAGATAATGGAAGAGTGTGCTTTAAAGATGGGCTGGAAGGGGAAGACTGTGACTGAAACTTCTTCAAGGACTACCGGAGAAAACATGGCCTATGCGGCAAAAATCCTTTCCGACAGCGACTTGCAGGATGTAGTCATCGTCACCAACGCGTTCCATATCCCCCGTTCAATGCTGAGGGCACATTCAGTCTTGAAGGGGAAAGATCTCTTTCCTCTCTCCGGAGGACTGGAAACTTACCCCGGATTCCGCGGCCTTCCCGATCTTTTCCCGGACGCACACCACTTCTGCCTCTCCTGCATGGGCATCAAGGAGTGGATAGGGATACTGGTATTCAGGATGCTGGGATAAGGCTTCAGTTTCTGTAGTTATCCCTGTACCATTGCGCCGTCACTGAAAGCGCTGGACCGATATCGGTAAAAGCAGGCCTGCCGATCGCTTCTGTCAGAAGGGTTATGTCGGCGCTGCTCATTTTTATGTCGCCGGCCCTCTCCGGAAGCCTCTCTTCCGTTACGAAGGACCCCATGATACCTGATATAAGTATCAGAAGTTCATTAACTGACATGCTCGTTCCTGTGGCCAGATTGAAGACTCTGCCCCTGTTCATGTGTGCCTTTTCACACATCTTTAGCAAAATCGAGGTCAGGTCCCTCACATACACGAAATCCCTGGTCTGATTCCCGTCACCGAAAATCACCGGTCTTCTCCCGGTCGAAAGCGCATGGCAGAACCTGGGAATGACGGATGCATAGGGTCCAAAGGGGTCCTGTCTGGGTCCGTAAACATTAAAAAACCTGAAGCCGACGGGATCCAAACCCCACACCTTTGCTGCACATGCCGCCTGTATTTCGTTTATCGCTTTGCTCGCTCCGTAGGGCGACATCGGGAGAGGGATCTCGTCTTCGTGCCTGAGCCCTTCGTCCCTGTTCCCGTAAACTGCTGCGGAGCTTGCATAGATCAGGGGAATATCCATATCCTTCATTGCAATGATAAGGTCACTGAATGCCGTTATGTTGTTGCGGTGACACTTTTCGGGCATTTCGACCGACAGCGGGACCGAGACCATGGCCGCGAAATGGAAAACGGCATCTCTGCCCTCAAGAAGACCTTTCAGTATATCTTTGTCAGAAACGTCCCCCTCCACAAAGGTCAGCCGGGGGTCACCCCGGAGATGTTCCAGGTTCTCTCGCTTTCCCGTCTCCAGGTTGTCAAGCACTGCGACTTCCCATCCGTCCGCGATCAGTTCGTCAGCCATGTGGGAGCCGATAAATCCCGCTCCGCCCGTTATCAAAGCAGATCTCGCCGGTTTCATGTAATTGCCCCCTCTGAAAAGATACTTATCCTGGAACGTAACAATTATAACAGCGCGAGCCCCGTCATTGACACTGACGGAGCTCGCTGAAAAAATCCCTGAAATGACGGCCCTATTTTTTTGCCTGTGCCGACTCGTACTCTTCGCTCAGAGGTGCCCATCCCCCTCCAAGGGCTTTGAACAGCCTGACGGTATTTGATGTTATCTGCCCGTCGCTGATGGCACGGGCCTCCGACAATATCAGAAGAGACCTTTGGGCATTGATGACATTGTTGAAATCCGTGAGACCGTTTCTGTATTTATCGTTTGCGACCTCAAGCGCTGTCTGCGCGGCATCTATTCCCTTCCTCAGGGCCTCGTTCCTTTTTCTCTCCTCCATTTCGGCTGTCAGGGCATTCCTTACCTCCGCGACCGCATTGAGGACCGTCTGCTCGTACGCCGCCAGGTACTGCTCCTGCCTTGCCGTCTGAACTTTGATATTGTTACGGATGGCCCCTCCGTGGAATATCGGCCACGTTATCTTCGGGCCGAATGAATATGCCTTGTTGGGACCCTCAAAAAGGCTGCCTGTGTCGAGCGCCTCAGTCCCGATGGATCCCAGAAGGTAGAACTTAGGCCACAGATCCGCTTTCGCAGATTTTTTACGCGCGATCTGGGCAGCAAGCTGACGCTCCGCAGCAAATATGTCTGGCCTCTGGCGGATGCTGTTTACCGGTATCCCTATCATCATCACCGGGTCGGATTTAGGGATAGGCCTTGCCTTGTCAAGCATTTCGCCAAGGCTTCCCGGTACTCTTCCGGTAAGCACGGCCAGGTTGTTTTTTGTTTCCTCGATGCTCTTCTTTATAGGTGGTATTTCAGCCCTGGTCTGCTCAAGAGTATATTTCGACTGGTTGAGTGCAAGATGGTCACTGAGTCCTGCGTCTACCCTGGATTGAAGCATTTCCAGCGTCTCTTCCTGGAGGACAAGGTTACTCTCGGCTATCTGCAGCCTTTCCTGAAGAGTACACAGAGTAAGGTAGTTGAGCGCCACCTCGGCAGACAACGACACCCAGGCTGAGTGAAGCGAGGCATACTGAGCTTCCAGGGAAGCAGCTCCGGCCTTTATGCTCTCCCTTTTACCCCCGAAAATGTCTATCTCCCATGAGGCGTCGATACCCAGGCGGTAGATGCCGATCCCTTTTCCCGCACCGCCTGTTTCCACTGGAGTCCTTGTGTTGTACCAGTAATCAGTATTGTCGAGCCATGGAAGGAGCGCGGCTTTGTTTATTCCAAGCGCGGCCCTTGCCTCAGTTACCTTTTCGCGTGCCGAGGCCAGGTCCCTGTTGCTCTGCATCGCCCACTCGACCAGCTGCGTCAGCAGTTCATCGTTGAATGACTCCCACCACTCAGACAGCATTTTGGGGTCAGGCCTGACCATCTGGTCCTGGGAGACCGCGGGGACCGGATACCTTTGAGCCATCTCTATCCATTTGCCATGAGCAAGATCCTGGTCGGCCGTATCCCGGGTGTTCTGTGCCGAAGCCGTTCCTGAAATAAGAAGGATCGCCATTATTATCGCGATTGTTATCTTTTTCATTGTCATAGACTCCCCTGTTCCTTGCCCCATACGGACTTTATGCGGCCTTTTATGTTTTCCCTCAGAGTCTGAAAGATCACATAAAGGGCGGGTATAAGGAATATTCCCAGCACAGTCGCTGTAGTCATCCCGTAGCATATCGTGGTACCTACTGCCTTTCTGCTGCCCGCGCCTGCTCCGCTTGCAAAAAGCATGGGAAGGACCCCGACGACGCAGGTGAAGGCTGTCATAAGGACCGCGCGCAAACGTTCACGCGCTGCCTCAGCCGCGGCATCGATTATCGAAAGGCCCTTATCCTCACGCTGCTCCTTTGCGAACTCAACGATAAGTATCGCATTCTTTCCCGCCAGTCCTATGAGAAGCAGTATGCCGAGCTGTACGTATATGGAGACAGAGAGTCCCATGACATAGACTCCGGCAAGCGCCCCCAGGACCGCGACAGGCAGTGAAAGTATTACCGGTACGGGAACAGTCCAGCTCTCATACTGCGCTACAAGGAAAAGATATGCAAAGATCATCGCGATCGTGATGATGATGGCTATCTGCCCCTTGGCCTTCTGTTCCTGATAAGTCATTCCCGACCATTCGTATCCGTAGCCTGCCGGGAGGTCTTTGGCCAGTTCCCTGAGCTTGATTATTCCCTGGCCTGTAGAAAATCCCTGTTTCATCACCACTGTCACGGCTGCACTCGGATAGAGGTTGTACCTTGATATGGAACGGGGCGCAACTGTGTTCTTGACCGACACCAGGCTTTGGAGTGGGACCGGTTCGCCCGCGGTGCTGTTCACGTGTATGCTTCCCACGTTGCCTATGCTGTTTCTGAAGTTCCAGTCCGACTGCACCATTACCTTGTTAACCTGGGTACCGATGTTGATGTCGTTTATGTATGCCGATCCGAAATATGTCTGCAGAGTTGCAAATATATTACCTACGGGTACATTCAGCATCTCTGCCTTTTCTCTGTCGATGTCCAGGAACAGATGAGGCGTGTTTGACGTGTAAGTGCTGTACGCATAGAGAACTTCCGGGATCTGGTTTACCTTCCCTACGAAATCCCTTAGGACCATCGCCATCCTCTCCGGGTCATTCTCCATGCGTGACTGAAGACGCATATCGATGCCTCCGCTAACTCCAAGACCCTGTATTGCCGGGGGGGTGAACACGTTTATCTGAGCCTCGGGAACTGACGCTCCTATCGCTACGATCCTGCCGACGATGTTCTGAAGGCTTTTCTCTTTCCTCTTTCTATCCTCCCAGTGTTCAAGCGGAACTATTATGGAACCCATATTTTCGCTTGATCCGCCTATTATGCTGTAACCTTTTATTCCCATTGCAAATTTTACTCCGGGTATATCCTTTATCTGGGGGATGAGTTTGTCCATTACAGCCTGTGTCCTTCCCAGGCTTGCCCCTTCAGGCAGCTGGATGGCCGCGAATGCCGCGCCCTGATCCTCTGTAGGCAGAAATTCCGTGGGCAGATACTTGGCTGACAATGCCGCCGCAATGATCACTGCGGCAAGGGCTGCAACGGTGACCGCCTTTCTCCTCGCAAGCCAGACAGAACCGGATACGTATTTCGTGGTCGACACGCCGAGCACGTCGTTAAACCACTTGAGCGGACCGCTTTTTTTAGGATGCACCTTTTTGAGAAAATGGGCGCACATCGCCGGGCTGAGCGTAAGCGCCACTATGAGGGAAAAGACTACCGAGAATGATATGGTCACTGCAAACTGCCTGTATATCTGCCCCGTTATGCCTCCCATGAAACCTACCGGAACGAATATGGCCAGGAAGACCAGCGTTGTCGCCGCCATAGGACCGGTTACGTCCCTCATCGCCTGCAATGTTGCCGTTTCCGTGTCACAGTGGTCTCTGTCCATTATAAAAAGGACCCGTTCGACAACAATGATCGCGTCGTCGACAACTGTTCCGATGACAAGGACAAGGCCGAAGAGCGAAAGGATATTGATGCTGTAGCCCAACATTGCCAGGCCGGTAAACGTTGCCAGAAGAGAAACGGGGATCGCCGCGACAGGGACAAGAGTGACCCTGAGGTCCTGAAGGAAGATGTAGCAGACAAAAACGACAAGTGAGAATGTCATAAACAGCGTCATTATGATCTCTTTGATCGTTGAAGTCACGTATTCTGTGGAGTCGTAGCCCAGAACGAATTCAGTGTCATTCGGCAGCTGCGGCTTAAGCTCCTCGATCGTTTTCTTGGCTCCCGCCATTACATCAAGTGCATTGGAGCCAGAGGACTGGGTCAGAAGCATCATTGCAGCCGGACTGCCGTTGAATGTCGCGTCAAATGCGTATGTCTCGGAACCCAGTTCGATCCTGGAGACGTCCTTAAGCTTTACCAGTCCGCCCTCAGCTGTGGTACGCAGGATTATGTTCTCAAACTCACTTACTGAGTTGAGGCGCCCCCTGGCAGTCAATGAATAGACAAGAGGCTGATCAGTCTTTGCGGGCGCAGTCCCGATCGAACCGATCGAAGCCTGTCTGTTCTGGCTCTTTATGGCGGAGGAAACATCGTTGATGCTGATCCCCATCGAGGCTATACGCTCGGGATCGAGCCAGATGCGTATGCTGTATTTGGATCCGAATACTCTGCAGTCTCCCATCCCCGGAACACGCTTAAAAACGTTTTTTACATTATTTTCAGCGTAGTCCATGAGGAATGCCCCGTCCTTGGTTCCGTTGGGCGAGATAATTCCTACAAATCCCAGTGTGTCTGAGAATCTTGACTCAACAGTTATACCCTGTGCCGTGACCTCGCTCGGCAGCATAGGCGTTGCCTGCTGGACACGGTTCTGCACTTTGACAAGGGCCATGTCGGGGTCGGTACCCATCTCAAAAGTTATCGCCAGTTCGTAATTACCGCTGTTGTCTGATGTCGAGCTCATGTAGATCATCCCGTCGACACCGTTCATCTGCTCTTCAAGCGGAGCGGCGACAGTGTTCGCAAGGGTGGCGGCATCTGCTCCCCGGTATGAGGTGCTGACGCTTATCTGCGGAGGTGTGACATCAGGATACTGTGCGACCGGCAGTCTGAAGGCGCTTATCGATCCGGCCAGAGCCAGTACTATGGCTATGACCATTGCAAATCTGGGTCGTTTGATGAAAAATTTCGAAAACATCTTAGTTTCCTTCTTTTTTATCCGAAGAAGCTGTCTCCGAAGCCAGGGCCTCTTCCTCCGACATTCCGGCTATCTCAGCGGCTGTCTTGGTCTCAGTCCCAATTTTTGCAGGAGCCACAGGGGTCTCGGGACGGACGTTCTGGAGTCCGATGCGGATCACCCTGTCATTCTGCTTCAGCCCCTTAGTGACCTTGCGCATCGTCCCGACCTCTTCTCCGAGTTCTATCCTTGTCTGGTGTGCAATGTTCTTTTCATCGACCGTGTAGACATAGCTTCCCTGAGAGTCTGCAAGAATGGATTCCTGCGGGATGATCATGCTGGGATCGTTCTCAATCGGTCTTGTCCCGATCCGCACCATAGAGCCGGGGATAAGTATCCCTTCCGGATTAGGAAAGCGTATCACCATTTCAATGGTCCCGGTCCTGTCGTCCACTTTGTTGCTTTCAAAATCCCTTTCACCCTGTATGTCGAGCTCTCTTCCGTTGGACAACACAAGGGTGGTACGGTAGACAGGCCCGTTTTTCCTGAATAGTTCCAGCTGATCCAGGTAGTCTTTGTCAGGAAGGGCAAATGAAACACGTACGGGATCGGTTTGTATTATCGTTGCAAGTGCTCCCGAAGCGGGTGTCACGTAGTTGCCCTTAGTGTAGGCCGCTGCGCCTGTCCGGCCTGTGATAGGAGACAAGATCCGGGTATGGGCAAGATCTATTTCAGCAAGCTTCAAAGCTGCCTTTGCCTGCGAAACACCCGCCTTTGCCTGGAGGAATGCGCTCTCTGCAGCATCTATGTCGCTGGCTGAAATGCTCCGTTTGTCCGCTGACTTTACGCGGGCAAGATATTTTTCTGACTTGGTCAGAGACGCCTGGGCCTGTTCAAGCTCCGCTCTTCTCAGGTCGACGGTAGCCTGATAGTTGCTGCTGTCTATTGTAAAAAGGATCTGCCCCGCTTTTACGAAAGAACCTTCTTTGAAGTTCACCTTCATGATCTCCCCCGAGACCTGTGGCCTTAGGGAAACGCTCTGTATGGCTTCGACCCTGCCAATGAAACTGCGGCTCGATGAGAGAGTCTTTTCGCTCACATTGTACAGTACTACGGCAGGGGCCTGCGGCTGCATGTTTGCCCGCTTCGCCGAAGCGTCAGGGCTGAAGTGGCTTTTGAGCGCGAATCCGATCAGGACCGCAATTGCCAGGACTGCCGCTGTTTTGATCAGCCCGCCTCTGTGTTTAGGGTTGTTGATCCGAATCTTTCCATCTTCACCAAGTGATGTCATATATGCGCACCTGCTCTTTCTTAATAAAAATGTTCAGTCTTCTTTTGCTGTCAGGTCTTTCCTGAAAGCGTCACAGATATAATCAGCGTACTTTGAGAGGTCTTCGGCAACTATCTCATTCAGCGCCAGTATGAAGAGGCCGTAAAATACCGACGTTATCGCTCCGGCGACATCCTCTGTCAGTATGTCCTGCCTGATGATATCTTCCTCCCGTGACTTCAGAAGGATCTCGTTCACCATCTTTTTTTCCCTTTTTATCTGGTCTTTAAGGATGTTGAATATATTCGACTGCACTTCTTCGGGCCATTCGAACCTCCTCAGCATCAGCGCATGGATCTTCATAAACCTGTCGTTTTTGTCCGGTGGAACAAGTCTTCTCTTGTAATGATCTCTGAGGTCGGCCAATGTTTTCGGTTCGCCGTATTTTTCCGAAAACTGCCTCTCCGCATCAAGGCATATCTCTGCCACCAGCTTCAGAAAAATATCGTTTTTGTTTTTAAAGTGCCAGTAGAGAGCTCCCTTAGTCATGCCGACCCTCTCCGCTATCTCGCTCAGAGTCACATCGGCAAAGCTCTTCTCTGAGAAGACATCAAGGGCCGACTCAAGGAGCCTGCTTCTGGTCAATTGGGAATCTTCCTTGGTCTTTCTAGGCAACACATCACATCCTTATAAAAAATTGCATAGCGAATTATACATACTCTAGGGTATGTAAGTCAATAGCAGAAAAGGGTCGATCTTACCCGGGCCGGAAAGAAATTGAAAAGAAAAAGTCAGGAGTTGTCTTTCTTAGCGCTCTTTCTGCCTGAAAAGATGAGATCCGCCGAATACATGGCAAGGGCAGCCCATATAAACATAAAGGTAAAGACCCTGTTTATATGGATATCTTCCTTGAATATCAGCAATCCGACCGCAAAGCTCAGCGTGGGGGTGGCGTACTGCACAAAGCCTACGGTCGTCAGCGGAACGCGTGACGCCCCGTAAGCGAACATGAGCAGGGGTATTGAAGTCATTATCCCTGAGCCTGCCAGCATAAGGTTCGTCATGCTGTCATATGGGAAAGACGAAGCACCCTCTTTTTGCAGAAAAATAAGCCAGGCCATCGCAAATGGGGTCACTGTCAGAGTCTCTGTGAAGAGAGCTATTTCAGGGCTCACTCTGACTGTCTTTTTAAGGACGCCGTAAAGGCCGAAAGAGAGAGCGAGGCCAAGGGAGACGAGAGGCAGTGAGCCTGCCGCGGCAAGCTCGATGGATACGCCGAGGACAGCCAGTGCCAGTGCCAGAGTCTGTATCCTGTTAAGTTTTTCTTTAAAGAAAATCATCCCCAAAAACATGCTCAGAAGCGGGTTGATAAAGTATCCAAGGCTTGTCTCAAGGACCCTTCCGTCATTGACTGCCCATATATATAGGCCCCAGTTGAAAGAGATGAGGAAGCCTCCTACAGCCAGCCAGAACAGATCTCTTTTCCCAGATCTGAGCATTTTTTTAAAGATTTGCCAGTTTTTATTGAACGCGATAAGAACGGAAGTAAAAACAACTGACCATACCACGCGGTGTCCAAGTATCTCAAACGAAGAGACAGCTTCGATGGCCTTCCAGTATATTGGCATTGCCCCCCAGATGATGTAGGCTGAAAAAAGGGCGATTATTCCTTTGGAGTTCTGGTCCACATTATCCGCATCCTCCGTCTTTCATAGAACCGAAAAGCCTTCCGACTGACCAATTGTACACTATATCCCATATTTGTGATAAACTTAGCCATTATTCATCTAGTGCTTTCCGGAGATGAAAGGAAGTATACGATATGTCTGAAGATTCAGGACTCTCTGCTCTGGGAGCAAGGCTTCTGGCCGATGCAGAGAACATTTCAGAGGAAATGCAGGACTGGAGAAGGGATTTCCACCAGTTCCCCGAACTTGCTTTCGAAGAAAATATTACCGCCTCCAAAATCACCAAAGTCCTTGAGTCGATCGAGGGCATGGAGGTCGTCTCCGGTTTTGCCATACCCACCGCAGTCATCGGAATACTGGGCAATGACCTTCCCGGACCTGCCATACTGCTGCGCTCCTGCATGGATGCGATAGCCGTTGAAGAAGAGACGGGACTTCCCTTCTCCTCATGCATGCCCGGACTCATGCACGGATGCGGCCACGACGCTCATATGGCTTCCCTGCTCGGCGCTGCAAAGGTACTGTCTCTCCACAGGGACAAACTTAAGAAAAAAGTGGTCCTGCTCTTTCAGCCTGCCGGTGAAGGAAGGGGCGGAGCGAGGACCCTTGTAGAAAACAGGTTTCTTGAGACTTTCGACATAGGAAGCGCTGCTTCGCTGCATTGGTGGTCAGAGCTTCCGTACGGAGAGCTTTTCCTCCGCAGGGGAGTCCTTACAGCCCTCTCAGACAAGATACACATCGACATCAGAGGCACTGCCGGCCACGCTGCCGAACCCCACATGACAGTTGATCCCGTAACTATTTCATCGCACATCGTGATAGCGATACAGACTATGCTTACCAGAGAGATCGACCCTAGAGAACCCGTGGTAGTATCTTTCGGACACGTCGAGGCAGGTTTCGCTTATAATGTGATACCGGAGCAGGTCAACGTATGGGGGACTCTCAGGGCTTTCAGCCCGAAAACGAGGGACTTCGTGCAGGGAAGGATAGAAAACATGGCTCCTGCGATCGCGAAAGCCTTCAGGGGGCTGGCTTCGGTCGAATACACGAGAAACTACGGTCAGGTGGACAACGACTCTGAAATGGTAGACAAGATCCTTGCCGCGGGCATTCCGTTCTTCGGCGAGGATGGTATTAAGATGCTTGAACGGCCGCTGCTCTCAGGGGAAGATTTTTCCTTCTTCAGTTCCTGTGTACCCTCTGTCTTTATGCTGATGGGGACTGGATTGGAGTACGGCCTGCATCATCCGAGATATGACGTCCCGGAGAGTATGCTGCCTTTCTCGGCGGCATGGGAAGCATACATGGGATTGACGCTTTAATAGAGTGGAGGGGAAGCATTGGCTCCCAGACTTGAAGATATCATAATATCAAACCTTGAATCACTTAAGGCAGAACCTTTTATCTGGTGGCAGAAGACATGGTGGTCCGGCGGCGCATTCCTGGAACTGATCGAAGAGTGCGAAAAAGGTTTTCGGGCAAGCGGTTTCAAGGCAGGACAGAGAATGGCTTTCCTTCTTCCGAACAGTCCTATTCTTCTCGCATCCGTAATTGCCATATGGAAGCTTGGCGGCACCGTGGTGCCGATAGATCCGAGAAGCGGCTACGTTTCGCTTATAAAACAGCTGAAACACGCTGATGTGTTTGCTTCCATTACTTACAGGGGGTCTTCCGGCATAGTGCCTCTGATCTCAGAGGAAGGGATACCATGTGTGGTCACTGCTTTGGATGCGCCTGTCGAGAGCATCGCCGGCAGAACGTCCGAAGAAGAATCCTCTGACACTGCAGTCATTTTTTACACATCCGGCACCACCGGCGAACCCAAGGCAGTACCTTTGTCGCATTCCAACCTCTATGCAAGCATAAATGCGTGTGTCGATCACATTGGCAAACTGACCGACGATGACGTCTTCCTCAACGCCCTTCCCAATTTCAACGCATTCGGTTTCGTCTGCGGTTCTCTTATTCCCCTTGTAAAAGGGACCTGTCAGGTTGTCCTTCCGACGTTCATGCCTCCAGAAGCGGCAATGGACGCCATGAGGAATGCCGCTGTGACAATAGTGCCGGCAGTCCCTACCATAATTTCCCTCCTCCTGGGAGCCGCCGCCAGGGGCATAACCCCGCCCAGAACACTCAGATACATACTGTCGGGGGGTGACAGGCTGCCGCTGGATTTCGACAAGAGGGCGCAGGAAGCTCTGGGAGTGCCGGTAATAGAGGGCTACGGACTTACCGAAGCCGCATCAGTTGTATCTATAGCCCCGGGAATAGAAAACAGGAGAGCAGGGAGTGTAGGGACGCTTCTGTCCTGTGTGGAGGCCCAGATAAGGAACGATGAAGGCGAAGCCCTGTCGGCCAGTTCGGAGGGACACCTCTGGATCAGGGGGGACAATGTTGCAAAATGCTACTACCGCAATCCGGAACTTACCTCCCAGAGGTTCGTCGACGGATGGTTCGATACCTGCGACATCGCGAGATTCGACGATGAGGGATACCTCTATCTCGTAGGACGGAGGACAGAGGTCATCTTTGTAGGGGGATTCAAGGTGTACGCACAGGAAGTGGAAAAAGTCCTCCTTGAGCATCCCGCGGTCGCAGAAGCTGCAGTCATAGGGGTCCCGCGGTCTATAAGCGGAGAGATCGTAAAGGCCTTTGTCGTTCTGAAAAAGGATGATAAGGCAACTTCAAAGGACCTGACCGAACACTGCAAGAAGAAACTCTCCTATTACAAGGTACCTAGGATCATCGATTTCCTTTCAGAAATGCCCCGATCGAGCATCGGTGAGATCCTCAAAAGAAAGCTTGAGAAGGAATAGGACCCGATGTTTGGCCTTCAGACAAGGACTATCAGGGATCTCAGCAGGAACGAAAAAAAACAGGTGGAATCGCTGCTTGGGATAAACGGACTGACATTTGAAGGCTCGCCTGACTGTACTGCAGTCGTCGAAAATACTGACGAAAAGATAATTGCCACGGCAAGCATTCAGGGCAAGGTGATAAAGATGGTCGCTGCCGACCCGGAATGGCAGGAGGCAGGGCTTTCCGGAATGGTCATTTCGGATCTGCTGAGATACGCCAGAGAAAACGGGATCTTCCACCTTTTCGTCTACACGAAGCGTGACATGGCAGACAAGTTTGCCTCCCTGGGATTCAGCGAACTGGCAAGGACAGATACCATAGTCCTTATGGAGTCCGGGCATCCATCATCAGATGATTACCGTCTGATGCTCAGGAAAAACAGGACCTTCGCAGGCTGTAAAAATATCGGCGCTTCCGTCATGAACTGCAACCCCTTCACGCTCGGGCACAGATATCTTATTGAGAAGGCGGCCGGAGAATGTGACGGTCTCTATGTGATCATAGTCCAGGAAGACGTCTCGCTCTTCCCCTTCAGTGACCGGCTGCAGCTTGTGGAAGAGGGCACGAGAGACCTCAGGAACGTCAAGGTCATTCCAAGCGGAGACTACGCCGTCTCAAGGGCCACCTTCCCGACTTATTTCCTGAAGGATAAGGGGCTGGCATCTGTTGCAGAGAGACAGGCAGAACTTGACGCAACGCTCTTTGCGAATCTTTTCGTGCCAGAGCTCCTGATAAAAAAACGTTTTGTCGGGACAGAACCCTTCTGTCCAACTACCGCAAAGTACAATGAGATGATGAAAAAGGTGCTTCCTCCCCGGGGAGTTGAAGTTGTGGAGATAATTCGGCTGAACGACATTTCGGGAACAGCTGTCTCGGCCTCAAGGGCAAGAAGGGCAATCGTTGAAAACGACATTGAAGCACTAAAAAAAATGCTCCCTTCTGTCACAATGGACTACCTATCTTCCGAAAAAGGCAGGACCGTCGCCGAAAAACTGATCCATGAACATAATGAAAACTGACACAGGAGAGGCCCTTTCCGGAATCCTTTCCGGAAGGGAAGAGAGGGCCAAAGCGAGGGACCATCACCTCTCTGAAGGCGTATTTGCCTGCCAGATCACCCTCAACATCCCGGGATACCCCAAAAGGATCAAAAATGACTGTCGGGCTATAGAAAAGTTTGCTCTCCTCTTTTCCCTCAGATGGGGATCTGATCCCTTTCGCACGGATATGATCTCAAATGAAGCCGGCCTGTGCTGGATCGGATTTTTCCGCGGGTGGGGATCTGACACGCAAAGGGCAAAAAAAGTGGCTGTAGATCTGGAGGAATGCTCTCCCGAAGGGCGTATCCTCGACATCGACATAATAGTGTGCGGAAAATCGATCTCAAGGTCAGACCTGGGTCTTCCCGCCCGAAGCTGCATACTGTGCGGCAGGACGGCAAAGGAATGTGCAAGGGAGATGAGCCACGCTTACAGTGACCTTAGGGCCGCAGTTAAAAAACTTATCAAAAACATCTGATATCTCCGTAATTTCCTGTCGCAAAAAATCGATCCTGCGTGTAAATTCAATTAGGTGTGCGTAAAGTTAGCATTTCCCTGCTTCCATAGATAACGGATGCCGGGGGCTTAACGCCGGGACATGCCTTGCAGAGATGAAATTTAATCGGCCGGCACCCTTTTATCAACATAAATGTCCCAATATAAACTATACTTTATGCAATAGATGAATATCTGCCGGGGAGGAAAATATATTGGACCGTCCGGACTGGGACAGCTACTTTTTGATGATAGCCAAGGCAGTCGCAAGCAGGAGCACCTGTCTGCGAAGAAAGGTGGGAGCTGTGCTCGTCAGGGACCGCCAGATCCTCAGCACAGGCTACAATGGTGCGCCAAAGGGAATAATCCATTGTGAGGAGGCGGGGTGCCTTCGGGAGAAGCTCGGGATACCATCAGCCGAGAGACACGAGATCTGCCGGGGGTCGCATGCCGAGATAAACGCCATAGCACAGGCCGCCTACGCGGGAGTCTCAACAGCCCGATGCTGGCTTTACTGTACGCACGAACCCTGTGTATACTGCACCAAAGCCCTTATCAACTGCGGTTGTACCCGTATAGTATATCTGAACCCATACCCGGACAAAATTTCCCGGGAGATAATATCCCAATCCGGAGTCGAAACGCTTTGTATACCCGAAGAGAGTATCACTGAAAACAATTTTTCAACAGGAGGAAGCTTATAGATGTTCACACGAGAAGAATCACTTGAATTCCTTAAGGAACACAACAGGGAAGATATGCATATCCGCCATGCATACGCTGTTGAAGCGGCAATGAGGTGGTTTGCCCGGGAAAACGGGGAGGACGAGGACTACTGGGGCCTTGTCGGTCTCATGCACGACATCGACTGGGAAGAATTTCCCAGCACAGAGACTCATCCGATGAAGGGCGGGGAAATGCTCCGGGAAAAAGGCTATCCTGAAGATTTCGTACACACGGTGCTTGCCCACGGATGGGAGTACTCCGGGATAAGACCTGAGACCCTCTGCGAAAAATTCCTTTACACCATAGATGAACTTACCGGATTCATAACGGCAGTAGCCCTTGTCCGCCCAAGCAGATCGCTCCAGGACCTGGAGACAAAATCAGTCAGGAAAAAGTGGAAGGACAAGGCATTCGCAAGGGGCGTCAACAGGGAGGTCATCGAAAAGGGATCGGAGCTGCTGGACATCCCTATCGAAACGCTCATAGAACAGACAATACTGGCCCTGAGGCCTGTAGAAAAAGAGATAGGACTTGGTTCCTGAACTGTTGGAAGAATCAAAAATAACGGAGGGAGGATACGAAATGTCAATTTCATTGGTACTGGCCGATGACCATCCGCTTACCAGGGAAGGAATGAAAGCATATCTGGCCAAGGAGACGGACTTCAACATACTGGGAAGCTACGCAGACGGCGAATCGGCATGGGCAGGGATCCAACAGCTCAAACCGCAGGTCGCACTTCTTGACATCAGGATGCCGGGCATCGACGGAGTCGCTCTTGCACGTAAGATCAAAGATGCCTCGCTTCCAGTCGCATCTTTGATGCTGACTTCATATGACGCCCAGCAGTACGTTATGGCCTCTCTCAGGGCCGGGGCCAGGGGATATGTCCTGAAAACTGCCAGCATGGACACCCTCTCCAAGGCTATAAGGATAGTAGCCCGCGGAGGCTTTTACCTTGACAGTGAGGTTGCAAATGCTGTGGAGCAGGAGGGGGATTTCGTACCGGAACCTGTATCGGTCAGAGAAAGGGAAGTCCTTCTGCTTGCAGCGAGGGGACTCTCCGGAAAAGAGATAGCCACCCAGCTTTTCATCAGCGAAAGGACCGTTCAGACCCACCTGGCCTCGATATATGACAAACTGGGAGCGAAAAACAAGACAGAAGCGATGCTCCTGTCACTTAAATACGGAATAGTCACACTGGAGGAACTGCTCGATTGAGGAGAAACCTTCTCCTTCAGCTGACCGTAGCCGTTTTTCTGCCAAGCCTCGGAGCATTTCTCCTTGCGTGGATAGGCTTCTGTCAGTTCGAAAATACCATGGAGGGGATCGCAGGTTCTTATGTACAAAATCTGGCAAGGGGGGCTGCGGCAAGGCTCGAATCTTCGCAGTGGGATCTGAGAACTGACGGAACATGGCAGCCAAACCAGTACAGATCCAGGATACTGGGACTCGGTGAGATGATGGCCGACGAGATGGCAGTGCCCGGAATGTTCGCTGTCTTTGACAGCGACGGCAATTTGGTATACGGGTCACCGGACGTCACGATACTCTCGATAATATGGGACATGCCTATCTCAGTAATGTCACCCCAGAAAATAAGGGGACCAGACGGAAGGTGGTACACGATAGCAGTCTATCCCATGCTGCAGAGGAACCTCTTTGTCCTCGCAGCCGTCTCATGGGACAAGCTGCTCGGCCCCATGGTCTCACTTACAACTTTCTGGCCCTTTATCATGGGTATCCTCGGGCTTATTGGGATCTTCTCGGTCTACATAATGTGGCAGAAAGTGATAATGCCCCTTAAAGACCTCGAAGAGGAGGTCTCGATGCTGAAGTGGGGAGAAGAGGTCCCCCTGAAAAACGCTCCCGAAGCAGTTACGGAACTGCAGAAACTCAGAGAGGCCCTGGTAGTCCTGGCTAATTCGGCGATAGAAAAGGTCAGGCTTTCACGCAGATACGTCAATGATCTGGTAAAGGTGCAGGAAGAGGAACGCGCGAGGATATCCCGCGAGATACATGACGGTCCGCTGCAGGATCTTACAGCTTTGATACAGAGACTCCGGCTCCTCTCTCTTGACATGGACTCACCGGCAGAGAGGGAAAAGCAACTTGAAGAGGCAGAAAAAGTAGCTATGGCAGGGGTAAGGGAGATGAGGGAGCTCTGCAACAACCTGACTCCGCCTTGGCTTGACCTGGGAATAGTTCAGGCTCTTACCGAACTTTCCGAGAGACAGAGCGCCCAGCTCAAAATAAAGATACACCTTGATCTGCAGGAGATCCCGGACCTCACAGACGATGTCACCCTCGCTTTTTTCAGGGTCGCTCAGGAGGCAGTCAACAATTCGGCAAGGCATGGCGCGGCTGAAAATGTATCGATCTCGCTGAAAAATACGGGCAAAATGATCCTCCTACAGATAGAGGACGACGGAAAAGGCTTCGAGGTTGCGGACAACTTCACCGAACTTCGCGTGCAGGGACACAGGGGTCTTTCAAACATGCGGGAAAGAATGTCCATTGTCGGGGGCAATTTCAGCATATTCTCCGCCCCGGGGAAAGGAACTGTAATTCGTTGTGAACTGCCGTTAGTGACAGTACAATAAATCAGATACGTTTTCCAAAAAGATCGAAAGGTGGGAGCCCAAGGGGCGAATGATTTGAAGCTGAAAATCCACGGAGCGGCCGGAGAGGTTACCGGATCAAATTACATGATAGAGACAGGAAGATACAAAGTCCTTGTGGACTGCGGCTTCCACCAGGGACAGGACGAGGAGAAACATGAGGGGGAATCCTTCACTTTCGACCCCTCTTCGATCGACGCGCTTCTCCTGACACACGCCCACATCGACCACAGCGGAAGGATACCCCTGCTTGTCAAAGAAGGGTTCAAGGGGAAGATCTTCTGCACATTTGCCACGTCGGAGCTTGTCGAGATACTCTGGAGGGATTCAGCGAGGCTGATGGGAGAAGAAGCTGAATGGAGGACGAGAAAAAACAGCAGGAAAGGACTTCCTCCGGTCGAGCCTCTTTACACAGAAAATGAAGTGGAGGACTCGCTGGGTCTCCTTTCTCCCATCCCTTATGACGAAGTTATTGAGATCATGGGAGGCCTCAAAGTCCGCTTCCGCGAGGCCGGCCACATACTTGGAAGTTCCATAATTGAAGCATGGGTATCCGAAAACAACGGCGACAAGGCTGTTAAGGTAGTATTTTCGGGAGACCTGGGGCCGCATGAAGGTGTCATTGAAAAACCTCCGACCCTGATCGAAGAGGCAGATTTCGTGTTGATCGAATCAACTTACGGAGACAGGCTTCATAAATCACTTGAGGACACCAGGACAGAATTTGAAGAAGCGCTTAAAGAGGCCCTCAAAACAAGCGCGAAAGTCCTCGTGCCGACATTTGTTGTGGACAGGGCACAGAGAGTACTCTACGAACTCGACCGTTTTCAGAAAAAATACCCGGATCTCAGGATGCCGAAGATCTACCTTGATTCCCCGATGGGGGTAAAAGTGACCGAAATATACGGCAAGTACATTCCGCACCTCTCAAGGGAACTTAAAGAGATGTTCTTGAAGGGTGACGACCCCTTCGAACCAGAAAATTTCCAGTTTATCAGGAGCGCTGACGAATCAAGGGCGATAAACGAAGAGAAAAGCGGGATAATACTTGCGGGAAGCGGGATGTGCTCGGGCGGCAGGATCATGCACCATCTTAAACACAACCTCTTCAAACCGGACACGCATGTTTTCTTCGTTGGATATCAGGCCCATGGAACGCTTGGCCGCAGGCTTGTCGACGGAGCCAAGGAGATAAGGATCGCCGGGGAAGATGTGTCGGTAAAGGCCCAGTTCCACACACTGAACGGCTTTTCTGCCCACGCTGACAGGAACGATCTCCTGGAATGGGCCTCAAACTTCCCCAAAAAGACCAGGTTCGTAGTGGTCCATGGTGAGCCCAAGTCTGCAAAAGCCCTCGCAATGGGACTCAATGACAAGGGATACGCTGCAATGGTGCCCGCTCTCAATGACACTATAGACCTGCTTGCCCCTGCAGAGGAAAAGCCGGTCAGGATGCCAGTCATCTCACAGCGGATAATCGACAGGCTCGAACTCGGTCCGCAGGACATCGCGCAGCTGCTTGCCTCGATAACGCTAAAGGCAGACGAAATACAGAGGCTGACCATAGACAGCAAAGACTATGCCAAGATAATGCCGCTTCTCGTATCTGCAAAAACATTGCTGGAAGCGGCTTCGTCGCTGGGAGAGGAAGACAGGAAAACCGCGTGATCTTTCCACTTTTGGCGGCAATAGGGATATAATACCCTGGTCGCGGTAAGCAGACCATGAGCAACAGAGAATTATCACAGAAGAGGAGAGAGACCGATGTCAAAGAAGGTCAAATTGTTTGTACTGATCACATGTACGGCGGCGGCCGTGCTCTTTGGCCTGTTTGCATATATCGGCACAAAAGGTCCTGCAGTCCTTGCATCAAGGCTGCCGCTCCCTTCAGGATCCGATCCTTACGCGTTCTTTGAGGCGAAAGAAGGATATTATCCTGTTTCTCTTTCCGCTCTCCTTACGGAGGGTCAGTATGCATTCTTCAGGGAAGGATCTTCAGGAAGTATTATCCTCTCTCTTGCGAGAAGCGCAAAAGAGTGTGCTGTCCTTATAGAAAACAGCAGAGACGGCATCATTGACATCTTTGCCGTAGTAAGGCTTGATAAGGAAGATACTGCTTCGCTCTCAAAGGGTGAGTTCCCACCTTCCTGGAAAAAGGAGCTGGGATCCGCCGAGGCCATAAAAGCGGGAGACAAAAGTTCGTGGGAGGTCAGGACAAGGGACAGCTCAGTCTTCTACAGGACCGAAAGGGATATTGCACTGATCACCCATGACAGGGATTCATTCTCCAGGATGCTCGACGTGAGATCGGGTTCTGTAAAGGGCATTCCAAAGAAAATATGGGAAAAAGAAAAATCCTGGCCGGCACATATGATCATATCTGACGGGGGACTCATTTTTGCTGGGGAGGAACGAAAAGAACCTCTGACGCTGAGGGTCTCCTGGAGGTCGCAGAAGGCTGACAAAGAGTCCGGCAAAGCAGGTGAAGCTGTCTGGAGGACAGAAGGACTCGACAAAAGGATCTCTCCGATCTTTCTTAAGTCACTCAAGCCCAAGACGTGGGATATTGCAAACTCCATCATCCCTGACCCGCTTCTTCTCTCAGCGGGCATGAACCTCCCTGAACTGAAGGGATCACCGAAAGAGTGGCCCTTCCCGCTCAAGACGATCGGCGAACTTGGCTCATCAATGGGACTGGAAGACAAACAAATACAGAAGATACTGTCAGGGGAGACTATTTTCTCGGTTGGCGGATACAACAAGCTTCTCTGGTTTTCTCTGCCGGGTATCATGGTGCAATTTACCGGTGACAAAGCTCTCATGGCAGAACTGGTAGATGCTTTTTGGAACAAATTATTCTTCGGCGCCGAACCTAAACCGCTTGCCGGTTTCGATTTGGGCGGCAGCACGAACCTGCCTTTTTCTGTGGTGGGTGCAGGCAAAGAAAACATAGCAGTCCTTGGCCTCCTCTCGCCCGAATCTCTCAAAGGAAAGGTAAGTCTGGGCAGATTCCTGAAAGATAACGAAAAGGCAGTGGGATGGTTGGTTGCAGACCTGCCCAAGGTAGGTGCCGCCCTGAGCGACATGACTAAAATGAATGCCTTCATGAACGAGCCGGACATCAACGACGAAGGGTACTACGAAGGTGACACGGAGGACATCTTCCAGCCTGACTCATCTTTCTCCCCCTTTGATCAGGGGATCTCGGACTCTTTTGGAAATGTCCTGAAGAGAATGGGAAAGGCCCTTATTGTATGGGAGACAGCGGAGTCGGGAAGGATCGACTGGTACATCGACTCAAAATAGCAGGCTTTTATGCCCTGACCACTCGGGCAGAGATACTTGGTGTTGTGGGACTAAGTTTGTATGTCCAAAAAAACAATAAACTGACTGTAATATAACCGGAGGGAAAAATAAATGTACTGCAATGCGCTGAATGTTTTGAAGGAACGTGGATTCGTCGAGTGGAGCAGCCACAACGAAGAGCTTGAGGAGCACTTTATGAAAAGCATGGTAACAGGTTATATCGGCTTTGATCCAAGCGCCGACAGCCTCCACGTGGGGAACCTCGTGGCGATAATGGGGCTTGCCTGGATGCAGCGCCTCGGACATCGTCCAATAGCCCTTGCCGGCGGAGGCACAGGGCGGATCGGCGACCCTTCTGGCAAAAGCGCGGAGAGAAACCTTCTCTCCGAGGAAGAGATAAGTTACAACGTAAGCCGGATAGCAAAACAGCTGGAGCACTTCCTTGATTTCAACTGCGGGGAGAACAGCGCGATCCTTGTAAACAACAACGAGTGGCTCAAAAAACTCAATTACATAGAGTTCCTCAGGGACATAGGAAAATACTTCTCCGTAAGTTTTCTTGTCAACAGGGATTACGTCAGGAACCGGGTACTCGACCCCGACAAGTCGATAACCTACACTGAGCTCTCCTACATCCTTCTGCAGGCATACGACTTCAACCACATGTACAACGAATTGAACTGCACCCTCCAGATGGGGGGGAACGACCAGCAGGTGAACATCATCGCGGGCATGGACCTCGCGCGCAAAAAATCAGGGGGCCAGTGCTACGGTATTACGTTCCCGCTGCTGCTCAACGCACAGGGACAGAAGTTTGGAAAATCTGAGAGCGGAGCCGTCTACCTCTCTACACACCGCACAAGCATATACAAGTTCTATCAGTTCTGGATAAATGTCGACGACAGCGACCTTGAAAAGCTATATAAGCTTTTCACATTCATGGAACTTGATGAAATAAGCGCCATCATCGAAGATCACAATAAAAATCCGCATTTAAGGGTGGCCCAGAAAAAGCTCGCATTGGACCTTACCTGCAGGGTTCATGGAGAAGATGCCGCGAAAAGGGCAAAGGACGCAAGCGCCATACTCTTCGGAGAAATGGACATAAGGGAAGCAGATGCCGAACTCCTTGGCACACTGTCTGCAGAGATCCCTTTTGCAGAGACCGGCTTGGCGATCGGCGGCCCGATCACAGATCTTCTTGTGCTTTCAGGCGGATGCGCCTCAAAGGGTGAGGCAAAACGTAAAATAAAAGAGGGCGGAGTCTACCTCAACGGAGACAAAGTCACAGAAGAGACAAGGCAGCTTTCGTCAGAAGACCTCCTTAGCGGTGGATATGTTCAGCTGCGGGTAGGCAAGAAAGATTTCAGACTGGTCAAATTCGGAGACTGAGATTTTACCTTTAGAACCATTTCAGGAGCATGCAGCGCGGGGATCGTTGCGATCTGAAAAAAAACAGAAGACCTTTCCAGCGTTTTTCAGTTTTTGAGGGACCTTCTTTGAACGGGCAGCCGGCATGCCATGTCCCTGGATGCACCGTGATCTAAACGGACTGAAACTGATGATCCTGCCGCCTTTATTTTTTGCCGCCACCTGAAGTCAGATGTAAATTATTAGGAGCTTTGATATGGATCGGAAACTCAGATATTTTATCCGTTTTGCAAAAATGATAAAACCGGGATGGAGAGCCACGGCTCTTTTTTATTTCCTTTTCATCCCTGTCAGGCTCATCGCGCCAAGGAAAAAGGTCGCACAAAAAAACATCGAACTCGTTTTCCCGGAAAAAACTGACGCCGAAAAAAGGAAGATGCTTGACGGATCTTACAGGAGCATGATATGGACAGGCATAGAAATGCTCTCATGGCAGAGAGATCCCTCCCTCGTTGACAAATGGATCGTTGAGATCGAAGGAAGAGAACACATGGACCGGGCTTTTGCCGGCGACAGAGGAGTAATTGTTGTCTCAGCCCACTGCGGAAACTGGGAACATGCCGCGGCCTGGCTGGGAAGGAACTGCAGGGGCGTAGGCGTGGTCCGTCATTCCGACGATCCCTTCCAGCGGGAGCTTATAGATACGCTGAGACGAAACGGCGGTCTTCGTACACTGGGGAAAGATGAGCCGATGACGAGAGCTGTCGGCATACTTAGGAAAAATGAACTGATAGGTCTTGCGGCAGACCAACACGGCGGGGGAGACGGGATCTTGGTCCCCTTCTTCGGACACGAGACGAGCACTTTTCAGGGAGCTGCAGTATTTGCCTGGATATCGGGAGCTCCCATTCTGCCGTACCAGTGTATCAGGATAGAGCCGTTCCGTTTCAAACTGGTGATAGGCCCCCCGATCGAATGGGAAAAAACAAAGGACCGGGAGGCAACGCTTAGATCACTTACAGCCAAAGTGAATCTGGAGCTGGAAAAAATTATTCGCAGAGCGCCTGAACAGTACCTATGGCAGCACAAGCGGTTCAAGGAGCTCTTTTCCGGCTAACTCTTTTTCTTGACCTGGGCATCCGGGTTGTCGCATATAAGGGTGCCGGCGATCGCAAAATTGTCGTTTGCCATTTCGTTGATGATTATGCGGACTGACGTTTTAGGGACCTCCATAGTCTCACAAAGAGCATCGGTGACTTTCGTCACCATGTCGCGCTTCTGTTCCAGTGTGCGACCCTCTTTGATGTTCACTACTACGATGGGCATGGCTTTCATCTCCTGCAGAATGTAGTTATGATCTTGCGCTTGCAGGCTTATTTTAACCTCCGCCAAGAGGGGTGTCCACATGGAAAGTATAACCATATTCATGGGTTTTGCCGCAGGGGCGGTCATAGGTTCTTTCATCAATGCCGCGGCTATGCGTACTGTGTCAGAGAAAAAATGGTGGGGCAACGAGCGCTCCGTCTGCGACAAGTGCGGAAGAAAGCTTAATTTCTTCGACCTTATTCCCATAATTTCCTACCTGGTGCTTGCCGGACACTGCCGTACCTGCAGGAGCCCGATACCTCCGCGGCATTTCATATCCGAGCTTACAGGAGGGGTTATAGGAGCGCTCTCGGTATGGTACTGGGGCATCGATACACCTTTGCTCTTCTCTTTCATTGCTCTCTTCTTTATGCTCTTCCACTCTCTCACAGACATCGAAAGCGGCTACATCTACGATCCGTGGGCCCTCGCAATGACCGCTGTCTCAATGCTTGCAAGGCTTTCGGGAGGATTTTCCGCCCTGATCGACGGAGCGATGGGAGCAGCGCTGGGATTTCTCTTTATTTATGCTATCGTTTTGCTGAGCCGCGGCGGCATGGGCATGGGAGACGCGATGATGATGCTTGGGGTCGGAGCCCTTCTGGGATGGAAGCTTACCATTCTCAGCCTCTATCTTGGCTTTATGTCAAGCGGAGCGATAGTGATCCCGCTACTGGCCGCGAAAAAACTCAGCAGGAAGGATGCGGTGGCACTTGGCCCTTATCTGGCAGCCGGATGCATCCTGGCAATATTCACAGGGCGGTTTATCTTTGAATACCTGGGTTTCAGCCTCGGCTGGCCCTGGTCCAATATATGACAGGGGTGTAAATTACATGGTTCTTTCGGCTTGTGACACAAATTTAATGAAACCGTTCAGATTCAGGATGCCGCAGGAAGTGATCTTTGAGTCAGGCTCTTCGCGTCAGGCGCCTGAAAAAGCTTTGCGACTCGGGTCGAAAAGGCCGCTCTTCATAACCGGCACACAGATGGCAAAAAGCAGCCGTCTCGCATGCCTGATGGAAGGGTGCTCTGAACTTGGGATGATGCCGGGGCACTGGGACAGGGTGGAACCGGAGCCCCCTGTGGAACTTCTGGAAGATGCCGTCTCTTACATCAGAGAAGGTTCTTTCGACTCTCTTATCGCCTTTGGGGGCGGAAGTTCCATGGACTTTGCAAAAATGGCTGCCGTGATGGCAGAAAATCCTGATATAGAAGTCTCTGAGATGGTAGGGAGCGAGAAGATCCCCCGAAAAGGTCTCCCGACAATAATGATACCGACTACATCGGGGAGCGGATCGGAGGTATCCGCCGTTGCCGTTTTTTCATTCGCTGAGGAGAAGATGAAAAAGGGAATATCCAGCAGGTTCCTGGTCGCAGACATTGCAATTGTTGACCCTGAACTTACCCTTGACCTTCCTCCGCATATAACTGCGGCATCGGGGATGGACGCCCTAGTTCACGGCGTCGAAGCTTTTCTCTCCCTCGGAACTAATCGTTTCACGCAGGACCTGGCACTGATCGCAATAAAAAACATTTATTCCAACCTCACAGAGTGCGTCCTCAACGGACATAACCTCTATGCAAGAGAGGCCCAGTCCTACGGAAGCATGACGGCGGGGATGGCTTTTTCTATGTCCGGGACAGCGGGGGTACATGCGATGGCATACCCTCTCGGCGGGCAGTACCATGTGCCGCACGGCGAAGCAAATACAGCACTTCTGAGATGGGTCATGGAGTACAGCCTGGAAGGCTGCGAGGAAAAGTTCATCCCGATAGCGGAGGCGATGGGTCTGCGCTCATACGGGATGACAGCCTGCGACGCAGCCAACGCGGCGCTCCGGGGAATAGTCGAGCTCGGTGAAAAGATAGGGGTAAAGACAAGGCTAAGGGAGTTCGGGATACCCAGGGATGCGGCACCGGAGATGGCAAAGGCTGCCCTACGGGAGGTCAGGCTGATGTCAAACAATCCCCGCCCGCTTGATTTTGAATCAGTAAGGGCCATATATGAAAAGGCCTGGTGACGGGCAAGAAGTCATATGCAGCATTCAAATCAGATGGCCGGCATTCAGCGATGGCCGGCCATCTGATTTTTTATCTTGTTATCTCGGCTGTTTTTGCTTCGGTGGCTGCGATAAGGTCTTTGGGACTTATCTTAAAAAGAAGCCCCTTCTGTCCTGCGTTTACTGTTATATAGTCAAACATGCAGGCGCTTTCGTCGATAAAAACAGGATACTTCTTTTTTGTCCCGAGAGGCGAACAGCCTCCCCTGATGTAGCCGGTTAACGGCTGTACTTCCTTTAGCGGAACGAGTTCGGAGCTTTTGTTGCCGCTTGCAGCGGAGAGAGCCTTGAAGTCCAGTTCCCTGCCGGCGGGCAGGCATACCATCATAACACCCGTCCTGTCACCCCTTGCGCAAAGCGTCTTGAACGTCTGTTCCTCCGGAACACCTGTTTTTAAGGCAGCATCCTCCGCCGAGAGCGAGCTTTCATCGACCTCGTACTCGATCAGTTCAAAGGGGATCTTTGCGTTTTCCAGGATCCTTACAGCGTTTGTCTTTTTAAGAGAAGCCATATTATTCCCCCGATGCAGTAATATATAATAATAAAGTATAGCGCATCTATCTGAGTGTGGGAGAGGGATATTGATGGAAGGTTATTTTGACGGTGCCTCAAGAGGCAACCCCGGAAAAGCAGGAGCCGGAGCGCTTTTGATAAATGAAGAGGGAAAGGTCGTATGGGAGGCATCATGTTTCCTTGGTGATAAGACCAACAACGAAGCCGAGTACATGGCTCTGATAATGCTGCTCAAAGCGGCAAAAAATCACGGGGTGAGCTCCCTTAGGGTTTTCGGGGACAGCAAGCTTGTAGTCAGCCAGATCTCGCGGCAGTGGAAGATAAACCTTCCTCACCTCAGGCTCCTTGCGCGGGAAGCGTGGGATCTTGCCGAGGGGATGGATATATCCTACAACTGGATACCCAGGGAAGAGAACAAGCGTGCCGACATGTTATCCAATGAAGGCATCGACGGGGCAAAGTGATTTTTATTATTATATCTCAGCGGACCCCGGGCTGATTCCACCAACTGCCCCGGGGTCCGCATATGTTGTTTTTTTCTGCCTGGCGCTATCCCCTGTTGTCTATCACCCTTTTGGTCTTCTTCTCGCTCCTCGGGAGGTCTCCTATCTTCATGACCTCAGGTATGATCTTGATCCCCAGACCCGATTTACAGGCTCTTTCCAGCTCCCTCTCGAGCTCTTCCGTCTCGGTCCCGTCAAAAGCTTCGGCCTGAACGATCATCCTGTCCCTCAGGTCTTCGTTGTCGAGGATTATCCTGTATTCACTCGAGAAGCCGTCAATATTTCTAAGTATTGCCTCCACCTGCGCCGGGTAAATGTTCGTACCCTTTACCTTGATCATGTCGTCGCTTCTGCCGACTATCCTGTCAAGCCTGGGGTACGGCGAACCGCAGGGACAGGTTCCCGGGACGATGCGTGAAATATCGTGGGTCCGGTAACGTATGAGCGGAGCAGCTTCCTTCCTGAAGGTAGTGATCACGATCTCCCCCTGCTCTCCGTCAGACAGCACCCTGCCTGTTGCCGGATCGATGATCTCACAGTAGATGAAATCACTGAAGTAGTGCATACCTGTATGTTCCGGACAATCTATGGCTATGCCGGGTCCGTATATCTCTGTAAGGCCGTAGATGTCGAAAAACTCTATGCCCAGGCTCCTGTAGATACGTTCCCTCACCTTGTCTCCCCATCTTTCGGATCCGAAAATGCCCTTTTTCAGTTTAATGTCGTCTCTCATCTCCCTGCGGTCGACCTCTTCGGCGATAAGGAGTCCGTAGGACGATGTACCGATAAGAACTGACGACTGAAGGTCCCGCATCAGCTGGAGCTGCCTGTCCGTGTTTCCGCTTCCGGTCGGGATGACCATGGCTCCCAGACGTTCCGCACCTGCCTGAAAACCCAGCCCGGCCGTCCACAGGCCAAATCCGGGCGTGACCTGGACCCTGTCTTCCCTTGTGACTCCTGCGAACTGGTAACACCTTTCCATCATTACCGCCCAATCCTCAATATCCTGGCTGCTGTAAGGAATGATCACAGGAACGCCCGTAGTTCCGGATGAAGAATGCACCCTCACGATCTGTCCGTTGGGGACACACTGCATCCCCATCGGATATGCGTCCCGGAGGTCCTGTTTTGTGGTGAAAGGCAGCGTCTCGAACTGGTCCTTCGTCATCATGGTATCGACGGGGATATCCTTAAACTTTTCGATATACATCGGACTGCATCTCGCAACTCTTCTCACCTGGGCAAAACACTGGCTCATTATTGACAATTCGTTCATTGCTCTCAGCTCCGCTCTTCTTTTGATACTGTTTCTTCTTAATTCTAATTTTTATTTATTTAATGCATATACCTCTCATGTCAGATTTCCCGCCGTCTCAGCCCCCAGCATGAAGGCCTTTCTGTTCATTTCAAGCAGCCCCGGTTTGATGCAGCACTTCATAGCCGCGGCTATCTCTGAATCGCTGAACGGAAGCATGCCAGCGCCGGATGAAAGTCCTAGGAGCACCATGTTGAGGGTCTTTGCGTCTCCCGCTTTGATCGCCAGGGAGGCGGCATTAATAAAAAATACCCGCCTGATATTCCTTTTGATGGCATCTATGTATTGATCACAGTTATACTCTCCCAGGCGCAGGGCAACATTTGTAGGGACTATGCAGTCTGTGTTCACTACAGCCGATGCGCCGGGCTTAAGCCTGTTGATCTGTCTTGCTGCTTCGGCAGGCTCAAATCCTATAAGGATGTCGGCATGACGGAGCGGTATTACGGGCGAGATCTCTTCAGAGCCTATCCTAAGGTGGCTGGAGACACATCCGCCCCTCTGCGCCATCCCTATAGTTTCCGAAGTCCGGACAAATAGGCCCCTTCTCTGTGCCGCCTCCGAAAGTATTCTCGAGGCAAGCAGCGTTCCCTGGCCGCCCACACCTGCTATGACTATACTGCTAAGCATCTCTGTCCACCCTCTTTATGGCACCCACGGGGCAGACATTCACGCAAAGGGAGCAGTCTGTACATATGGGCTCATTGATCGACACTTTTCCGTCTTCACCTGCAGACATTGCGGGACACCCCAGCTGCTTTATGCATTTGAGACAGCCAATGCAGGCTCCGTTGACTCTTCGTACGGTTTTCGGAAGCCTTATGAGGGCAATGCAGGGCGCTTTTGCAATAACAGCCGAAGGCCCTGTGTGCTCAAGAGCGTTTTTGAAGGCATCGACAGTATCATCGTATTTGAACGGGTCAACTGTCGATATGTGCTCCACTCCGCATGCCCTCAAGATTTTTTCTATATCAAGCGGCTTTGCCGGCATGCCCATCGCGGTCCTTCCCGTTCCGGGGTGCGGCTGGCCTCCTGTCATTGCAGTCGTGTGGTTGTCGAGCACCGCTATCGTTATGTCGGTGTTCTGATAAACTGCGTTTATAACTCCGGGTATCCCGGTATGGAAAAAGGTCGAGTCACCTATGAAGGCAATGCACTTGGTCTCTTTTTCCGCCAGCTTTATCCCCTGTGCTATCGTTATTCCTGCGCCCATGCAGAGACAAGTGTCGACCGTGTTGAGCGGCGCGGCGTTGCCAAGGGTGTAACAGCCTATATCGCCGCAGTAGACTGTCTTTTCAAAGTTTTTGGCAGCTGTCTTGGCCGCATAGAAGGATGCCCTGTGGGGACACCCGGCGCAGAGCACCGGCGGTCTGACGGGAAGTACAGGGATTTCTGCCATCAGTGGATCTTCACCCTTGACTCCAGCAAATTTGAGAACTGTATCCCTGATCAGTTCAAAACCGTATTCGCCGTTGCAGGGAAGATGGGCGGTCATTTTGCCCAGTATCTCCTTTTTGCCTGCAGAGAGCAGCAAGAGCTGTTCCTCAATCACCGGATCCAGTTCTTCGATCACCATGACCCGGTCGACTAATGATAAGAATTCCTCTGCCGGCTCTGCCGGGATCGGATAGGGGGTGCCGACCTTGAATACTGTAAGGTCCAGTCCGAACTCCTTTATGACTTCCATCAGGTAGAGATAGGATATTCCCGATACGGCTATGCCTATCCTTCCGCCTTTTATGACCCTGTTAAAGGGAAGGGTCCCTAATTTTTCAGATATCAGTTTTTGCTTTTGTTCAAGTTCGCCATGTTTTCTGTAAGAAAGCGCGGGAAAAATGATCCAGTCGGATCGTTTAACAAAACCTGAGGCGGGCTTAGGGGCAGGTACATCCGCCAAATCCACTGTGGCGCTGGCATGGCAGACCCTCGTGGTCGGTCTCAGGAACACGGGCAGCCTGAATTCCTCGGAGAGGCCGAATGCATATGAGACCATCTCATATGCCTCTTCAGGCGATGACGGGTCAAATACAGGCAAGTTCGCATATTTGGCAAAATGCCTGGTATCCTGCTCGGTCTGTGAGGACCACGGACCCGGATCGTCCGCGACTACGACTACCATCCCGCCTTCAACACCAACGTACGAAAGGCTCATCAAAGGATCTGCAGCGACGTTCAGTCCGACCTGCTTCATCGTGACCATCGATCTGATCCCGGAGTATGCGGCTCCCGCAGCCACTTCCAAAGCTGTTTTTTCGTTTGTTGACCACTGGACTTCAATACCGGGTATCTTTTCGCGGATCAAAGTCTCAATAATTTCGGTCGACGGAGTGCCGGGGTAGCCCGATACGACGCTGACCCCCGCCCTCGCAGCTCCGAGTGCTATCGCCTCGTTACCCATACAAACTCGTTTGGACATTAACAGCCCTCCTCAATGTACAAAAGAAGCCCGCCATAGAAATGACAGGCTCCTGATAAGTTTAAGAGTTTTCCTTGCCTTGTCTATTCTATTCTATTCTATTCTATTCTGTGGAGCTTCATCTTTGCTCTTCTCTCGCCGGAAAAGGCTCCCCTCTTCCTGCCAGAATGTTTATATCATTTTAATAAATAAAGTCAAGTCAAAAAATCTTTACACTGGGGGAAACCTTGGGATCATCCATATCCCGCTTTAACTTGCGCAGAAGTATCCATGAAAAAAGTCCTGTTATTAAAGCTGCTCCCAAAAATGATATCGGCTGGAACCACCAAATATGGTCAATGGTAAGTATGCCCGACAAAAAGTGAGCCGCAGGGACCCTGATCATCAGGGAACGGAATATCTGAGTAAGCAGCCCGAATGTCGAAAACCCGGTCGCGACAAAAAGAGCGTTGTATATGACGCTGTAAATGACCATGGGATATCCTGATATGGTTATCCGTATCGCATTTGCGGCGATCCTTGCTATATCCTCCGAAGGCCGAAAAAGCTGAATGACAGGGAAGGGGAAGAGACAGACGATCAGTCCGAGCCCGCCGGTGATCACGGTACTTATTATAAGTCCGGACCTTATTCCCCTCTTCATTCTCTTAAGGTCGCGCCTGCCGTAGTTGAACGAGAGGAAAGGGACAAGCGCGTCGTTTATTCCCATTAAAGTATTGAAGGCCAGGTCCTCGACCCTAAGCCCCACCATCCATGCAGCCACAGCCTGAGGTCCGAAGGTGCCTGAGAGTATGTTGTTTACGCTTCCCATCCCCAGGGCTACGCTTGCTGTAGAAAGGGTGACGGGGAATCCTATTGCTGAGATCTTTCCCCACAGGGGCATCATCGAAAGTTTTATGCAGGGCTTGAAAGGCAGCTGTATTTCACTGTCCGTTTTTAATTTTTTTATAAGATAGACGATCCCGGCCGCCCTGCCCACGAATGTCGCAGCGGCAGCGCCCGTTATCCCCCACCCGAAAGTGAAAATGAATATCGGGTCAAGGACGATATTAAGGCCGTTGGCGATCAGGAAATATTTGAGGGGTATCATCGTGTTTCCCTGACACCTGAAGACCGAGTTCACTACATACGAGAAGCTGATAAGGATGAAAGTCGGCGGTATCCACATATTGTAAAGCCAGGCCTGCCGCAGGGTATCCGGGTCAGATGCGCCAAGCGTCCTGAAAAAGATGTTCGAGGTGTATGGGAAGAGGAATGGTATCCATATCAAACAGAGCAGGTAAGCAAAGCCCATGGCAGCGAGCGCGGTGTTTCTTGCCTCTTCAAGGTTGCCTTCACCCAGCCTTCTTCCGCAGAGAGACGTCATACCGTTGCCGACCCCTTCGAGGATAGCGAATACTCCTATCTGAACGGGGAAGGTGTAGGATATCGCCACCATGTGGCTCTCACCAAGCCATGAGATAAAGACCGTATCAACAAGATGGAAAAGGGTATGGAAGAGCACCATCGCTATGGATGGTATCGACAGTTTTATAAGTGTACCCAGGACAGGGCCTTTACCCAGATCTGCCTTGCCTCTGAGCCTGGTCATCCTCATAATGGCCTTCATAAATTTCATTTGGATTCCCCTTGCAAAAATGTTCGGTCCATTATAATGCAAAAACGGTTCAAGATATTATAATGTTACGTAAAGGGGGTGTGTTTATGTATAAAAGGTTTATAGAGATAATGAACAGCAGCGGTTGTCTTGCAGGAAGCAAAGTTGTCCTTGCTGCGGCGGATCATGAAAGCATAGAGGCCATAAGGCTTGCCATGCAGAGGGGGCTCGGAAGGGCGATACTGACCGGAGACAGCGAAGTGATCTTGCCTGAGGTAAAGGAAGCGGGCATCTCGGACAAGGTGGATATCATCCACGCAGGCTCACTGCCTGCGGCAGCGGCTATCGCGGTGCAGAGCGTAAGGGACGGAATGGGCGATGCCCTCATGAAGGGACTCATCAACACTTCCGATTTTCTGAAGGCTATCCTTGACAGGGAAAACGGCCTTCGGACAGGACGCCTGCTGAGCCACCTGGCGATAATGGAGATACCAGGTGAAAACCACCTCTCTTTCTGTACGGACAGCGGCTTCAACGTCGCACCTAACCTTGACCAGAAGAAACAGATACTGAGAAACGCACTTGAAGCTATAAGCGCTCTCGGATACGACCATGTAAACGCGGCATGCCTGGCAGCTAACGAAAAAGTGGATCCCAACATACAGTCTACCGTCGATGCAGCCGGGATAGTAAAGGCATGGGAAGAGGGCGAGTTCAACGACCTGCCCTGCACATGCACGGTCGAAGGTCCTATGGCGATCGATGTCGTGGCATCCCAAAAATATGCGGAACACAAGGGGATAAAGAGCAAGATAGCAGGCAAGGTCGACCTTACACTGGTTCCGAACATCGAGTGCGGCAATGTCCACTGCAAGACCCTTGTCCACTATTGTCACGCTCAGATGGCAGGACTGGTCCTTGGGGCAATGGTGCCCATAGTTCTGGTATCAAGGTCTGATCCGCCTGAATCAAAATTCCTCAGCATGGCCCTTGCATGCATTATTTCCGGCGGGATGAAATAGCCATGAGCAGGATCCTGGCAGTAAACCCCGGATCGACCTCTACAAAAATAGCGGTTTACGAGGACGGTAAAGAGATCCTTAAGGAAAACATACCTGTCGACCAAGACCTTATCTCTGCATATAAATGCGTTCTGGATCAGCTTGACCATAGATTCGAACTAATAAGGCAAACCCTTCTCGAGAAAGGCATTCTGCCGGAGAGCTTTGATGCCGTTGTCGGAAGAGGCGGCATACTTGCTCCGATCCCCAGCGGCACATACCTTGTCACAAAAGAGATGACGGATTACCTGGCAGAGGCTCCGCGCGGGGAACATGCATCAAACCTGGGAGCATTCATCGCCAAAAGATTCGCAGAGATGTCGGGCTGCCGGGCTTTCATAGTCGATCCGGTCTCTGTGGACGAACTGACTGAAGTAGCAAGGATCTCAGGTGCACCTGAAATAAAAAGGTCAAGCCTCGTCCATGCCCTCAACCAGAAAGCAGTGGCAAGAAAAGCGGCGGCTGAACTCGGGAAAAAATATGAAGACTGCAGATTCGTCGTTGCCCACCTGGGTACCGGTATAACGATCGGAGCTCACTGCGGCGGTAAAATAGTTGACGTGGTCGGCGCAAAGGCTGACGGACCCTTCTCTCCCGAACGGGCGGGCGGGCTTCCGGTGGGGGAACTGGTCGACCTCATCTTCAGCGGGATATACAGTGAGGCTGAACTCAAGAAAAAACTTCTTTCGGGGTGGGGCATGGTGGCATATCTGGGAACAAGGGACATTAGGGAGGCCGGTAAAATTGCTGAACATGACCCTAATGCAAAACTTGTCCTAGAGGCCATGGCCTATCAGATAGCCAAGGGTATCGGGGAGATGTCCACCGTCCTCGACGGAGACATCGACTCGATAATACTCACCGGCGGGATGGCATACTCCGACATCCTGACCGGAATGCTTATCAAAAAGATCAGATTCCTTGCCCCTATAAGAGTCGTGCCAGGAGAAAACGAACTTGAGGCCCTCTTCAAAGGCGCAGAAAGGGTGCTTATGAAGGAAGAGAAACCAAGAAATTACCCAAGCGGTGAGTTTGTCGGAAATTAAGACCTCCGGATCATATGTAAAATAGAATGATTACAGATAATACAGTAATTACCCCCTCCCGTTTAGGGTATAGGTGTGAGACGATCGATCCAATATCAATGACCGGAGGTGTTCGAATTGACATTAAAAAAACGTCGCGGGGGATGTCCTCCCTGAATATTGCTTCTGCCGATCGTGGCGGTCGCCGCGTCATTCTCATGGATCGTATCGAAAATAAAAGATTTTGCAAAAGGCTCAAAGGGATCTGAGGAAAAAGAATAAGAGGAGGCGATACAATGCTCTTTACCGGAAAGTTTTCCAAAGAGGACCTCAAAAAAAACAAGAGGCGGTTCTACTTTATAGGAGGGCTTATGCTTCTCCTGGGACTCATCTCTCTTTCAATGCCTCTTATCGCATCGTTCGCAGTTGAAACTATTGTCGGCATGCTTTTGATAGCAGTAGCCTTCAGTCAGGGGTGGAGTGCCTTCAGAGGCTTCAGTGACGGCGGGATCCCGTGGCAGGAGACGATAATGGCTGTGGCCGCCATGGCGTCCGGTTTCATATTCCTGGTCCATCCCATGGCAGGAGTTATGACCCTAAGCATAATACTTGCGGCATATTTTATGGCTGACGGGGCCACCAAGGTCATTGAGTATTTCCGAGTAAGGGAGATAGAGGGCTCGATCTGGATCCTCGTCTCCGGATTTCTCGGGATCATCCTCTCCGTCATGATGTGGAAAAACCTTTTCACAGGAGCCGCGATGATAGGGATCATACTCGGGATAAATCTTGTCTTCAGCGGGATGAGCCTTATCCTGCTGGGCAGGGGATGCTCCAAAGCCTCTGGAGACTGCTGAGGATACACAATTACTAAGAAGAAAAACCACCAAAACTGAGCCGGAGACGCCCGTCTTTCCGGTTCAGTTTTATCTGTTGTCTTTTCAAATCAGGCAAAGAGTCCTGCCCAATAACCGAAAAGGTCAAAGAGCATCATCAGTCCCGCAAGTACAAGGACAAAGCCGGATACGGTCTTTATCTGCCTGCCATGTTTTTTCAGCCACTGGAAGACACCCTTTATGTTCGTGAAAAATACAGCCGCAAGCAAATAGGGCACTCCCAGCCCCATTGAGAACACAAACAGGTAAAATACACCCTGCATAACTGTTTTGCCGCTCCCAGCAAGCATGAGGGCCGAACCCAGGAAGGGTCCAAGGCATGGCGACCACCCAAGCGAAAAAGCTGAGCCGAAGAGCAGGGCTCCTATGAAGCCTCCTCGCTTCTTCAGACCCAGATCTATCTTCTTTTCAACATCAAGGAAGCCTATCTTCAGGATACCGAGAAAGTGCAGTCCGAAGACCAGGATGATCGCTCCGCTGACTCTCTGCAGAAGCATCCTGTGTTCATTCATCAGCGATCCTATCGCGGTAGCAGTGGCTCCGAGCGCCATAAAGACCACAGTGAACCCGCAGACGAATCCTATCGTGTTTACGATGCTGGCCCTCTTTCCATGCTCTGTTTCTGCCGCAAGGTACATCAGGTATACAGGCAGCATCGGAAGCATGCATGGAGAGATGAAGGCAAGAAAGCCTTCAAGGAATAGGAGCGGAAGGTCTGCCCACATTTACTTAATATCCCTGACTGCCTTCAGAACATCCTCTTTGGTGGTTTCCCCGAGGACCTGCCAGCGAAGTATGCCTTTGCCATCAACTACAACTGTAGTGGGAAGCCATCTTATATCAAAAAGCTTGGCGGCTTTTCCCTCTGTATCGAGGAGTACCTTCATGCCGAAATTATTTTCCTTTATGAATGCCTCGACTTTGCTTTTGGTGTCTCTCTTCCCGTCAGTCATATTCACGGCAAGGAGCACCGCCTGCTTGCTCTTTTTAAGTTCCTTGTCAAGGAGGTCGAAGTCGGGCATCTCTTTTTTACACGGCGGACACCACGTGGCCCAGAAATTGATCACGACTGTCTTTCCTTTGTAGTCACCCAGCCTTACCGCCTTCCCCTCTATGTCCTTCAGTTCAAAGTCGCTTACTGCAGTGCCCGGTTCGAGGGCACAAACAGCCTGTGTAAAGCTGAATATCAGAACAAAAGCTGCGGCAATGGTCAGAATCGACTTCTTCATGTTGCATCTCTCCCATTTTTCGATTTACATTACTGAACTTTCCCACCAGTTCGAGTAAGTAGAACTAAATCCCTTCTTTCGCCTCGACCGCATGTTTTTTAGCGGAGCCCCAATTGCTCCAAAATACTGAAGCCACTGGTTTCCCGCTTAGAAGCATGCGGGAAAAACGGTGGGAAAGTTGATTTACATTATTATTTTATCATTCTATATTTAAATTTTACTGCTGTCCTACGTGATGCGGCGTATTTTTAAAACTGCTTTAAAAATTGAACTATTTTGATGTCTCCTTGACAGTTAGGTCATGTCACTGTTATTTTCAATACTATGATTACATTCCATTTGGGGGGAGTAAGTATGCCTTTTTACAAGATCAGAAGCAAATCGCGCTCGTGGGACGGTGAACCCATAGGTATCCTCATACTCGATGCTGCATATCCCTGCGTTCCGGGAAACGTCGGAAATGCTACGACCTATCCATTTCCTGTCCGCTACCATGAAGTAAAGGGAGCCTCGATCGAAAGGCTTCTGAATCAGAGGGACCTTACCCTTCTGGAACCCTTCCTTGAAGGCGCGAGAAAGCTCGAAGCCGAAGGGGTTCGCGCAATAACAGGCGCATGCGGCTTTATGGCCCTTTTCCAGCAGGAGATCGCCGACGCGGTCGACATCCCTGTCTTCATGTCAAGCATGCTTCAGGTCCCGTTTATTACAAGAACTTTAAAGCGTGGGCAGAAAGTCGGGATAATCTCGGCAAACGCTTCTGTAATGACTGATCAGCATCTAAGAAATGTGGGCATTACGCCCGATATGCCGGTAGTGCTTTACGGCATGGAGGGGAAATACGAATTCCGTTCCTCTGTTCTGGAAGAAAAAGGCACAATGGATACCGACGTAATAGAGAAAGAGATACTCGAAGTATGTAATCAGATGCTCAAAGACCACCCCGAAGTGGCGGCTATACAGCTCGAATGCAGTGATCTTCCTCCCTTTGCTGCAGCAGTACACGCACACACCGGACTGCCTGTATTTGATTTCATAACGATGATAAGACACGTGGAGTCAGCTTTGAACCCGACAAAATACTGCGGACCGGACTACCGGATGTAATTGAAAAGCTTCGCTTATAATTCTGATTTATATTTAGACTAAGGACCGGCATTTCCATCGACCGGTCCTTTCATTATGTTTTATAAGTACACCGGTACAGGGTAAAACGGTCAATTAATAATGCAATAGGCGGGTCCGGAAAAAACTTTTGTTAAAGTTGCTTCGGGGATCTCCTCTGTTTAAGAAAAGTTTCGGTTTCAGTCAGCATCATTCCGGCTATGACCAACATACCTCCAAATGCTCCCTGGAGATGGAATGGGTCCTGCCCGCTCAGCACTGCGACCATATACCCGAAAAGGCCCTCCAGCGAAAAGATGACTGCGACGTGTGACTCAGGAGTGATCCTCTGGGCTTTGAACTGGATAATAAAACACAATATCGTGTTTCCAAGAGAAACACAGAGCAGAGTCGCCCATATCTTGATGCTGAATGATCCAATTTCAGGCAGTGGCTCAAATATGCAGGCTAATATTGTCATGACTGCTGCAAGCATTATTATGTGAAGGGCAACGAGACGGTATGGCTCGACCCTTCTTGCGCCGAATCCTGCAGCCAGGACCTGGAACGCATAAAAGATCGCCATTATGAAAGAAAGAAAATCTCCGCTGTTGAATTCCATCCCGGGGGTAAAGCCCATTACTAGCAGTCCCAGGGTGGTTATGCCCGCACCTGCAAATATCCACAAACTTGGTTTTGTCTTATAGATGATCCAGACAAAGACAGGAACTAGAATTACGTTCAGCCCGCCAATAAAGGCCTGCTTGCTTGCAGTGCTGTAAACCAGACCAAAGGTCATGGATATAAATACTCCGGTGAGGACAGCTGTAAGAATTGAAGATATCGCCCAGTCCCGTCTTGTGGATGTTATTATTTTCTGAGGAAAGATCAATATAAGAAAAAAAGCAGCCAAAAGCATCCTTAGCGCGACTGCCCACAGAGGGGTGATCGTTCTGGCTAGCAATGCGCTCATAGGAATGCCGGCACCCCATATCAGGGCGACAAGCACCAAAAGCATATCTGCCATCAATATCTGTTTCGCATTGAATTCTGTTTTTAGTTCTCCCATTGAACTGCCTCCGGGTCTTCCAGAGCTTCTGAAATCTGATCTCTGACCCTGTCGATCTTCTTCATAAAGTAAAATGCTATCACTGCGCTTATCGATCCGCATATAAAAAGTGCCCAGTCAGTACCGAGATGGTCAGCCAGCCTTCCCGAAAGCAAACTGCCAAATGGCGGGATCCCCAGGATAGCCATGGTATAAAGCGCCATTATCCTGCTCCTGTTCGCGGCAGGTGCCATAGACTGAAGCAGTGTATTACACGAAATAGTGCTTGTCACCATACAAAATCCGACAGGAGCGGCAAGCGCTATCCCGGCGTATATGTTTCCTGAAAACGAAAAAAGGATAACTGAAACTCCAAAAGCAAGGCATGCCCTGGTACACCACCAGTACAACCTTTGCGAAGATTTCAGCGATGCCATTATAAATGATCCCAAAAGCGCCCCTATCGCTACCCCCATCAGCAAAAATCCCAGAGTCTCGGAGTTCCCGCCCAGCACACTTTTTGCCATTGCAGGCATCAGGACTATGCTTGGAAAACAAAAGAAACCGGTAGAAGCGATAAGGATCAGCAGATATCGGCTGGGCTCAAATTTCCTGGCCATCTTTAAGCCCTCGACAGTATCTTTCAAGGGCCTTGATCTGCTTCCGTCATTTTTCCCGATCGGAGGACGGCCCATCTTCATCTTTTTTACAGCCAAAAGAGTCGAGGAATAGGCAAAACCGTTTACAAGAAAGCAAACACCCTCACCGACGGCATGTATCACAAATCCGGCTATCGATGGTCCGATCATTCTGGCGATATTAAAATTCATTGAGTTAAGAGCTACCCCGTTTGATACATCTTCTTTTCTGTCTACCATGTAAGAGACAAGTGAATATCTGCATGGCAGTTCAAAGGCATCTACAAGGCCCAGCATCAGGCTCATGAATACCACTATGTGGAAAGTCACAAGGCCTGTAAGGGTAAGAAAGGCCAGTATGAATGCTATTATCATGCATCCTGCCTGACAGCAGAACAATGTTTTCCTCAGATCCCATCTCTCTATCAAAGCCCCTGCAAACGGAGCAAATAAAAAGACTGATATGGAGGCAGCAAAATCAATTATCCCAAGAGCGCTGTTAAGTCCCGTCAGCCTGAATACCAGCCACCCCATGGCTACACGGTGCATCCAGAGGCCCGTCAGCGATATCGCCTGGGCCATGAAAAAAAGCCTGTAGTTCCTGCTTCTAAGTGCCCGAAGAGAATCGGGGACGACCATCTTCACAGAGACTATCCTAAATACTCACTGTTATGGAGCCGGTAATTATCAGCATCACCCCTGCCCATTGAAGCCTTGTCAGGCTTTCCTTAAGCACAAAGTGACCGAAGAGAGCCGCTATGAACGGGCTGGTCGAGGTGATGGCGGTAACAACTGCGACAGGCATTACCCTGATGCATGTGGTGTAGAGTATAGAACCCATTGCAAGACCGATCACAGCGGCTGCCAGCATGTAGCCCCACGCTTTGAGGGGGACTGCTTTCAGAGGCATCAGGACTGCGGGCCGGAATTTTACAAGGATGAGCCTGTATCCCCAAGCCATTATCAGCAGTGCGGCCGCCCTGTAGAAGGATATCTCGACAGGGCCGAGTCCGGAAGCCTCCATGGCCATTTTTGTCAGAGGAGCTCCGATCGCCCACGCAAGTCCGGCTCCGATGGCAAATAGGAACCCTTTCATCAGGTTTGAGAGGCCGATCTCATCAGGGGCAGGGGCACCTTCATTCTCTTTTTCCTTCACTCCTCCGAATCTCAGCAGGAGAAGACCGGTTATGACTACGATTATCCCTGTGACGATCTGTACTGTTATCGGTTCGCCAAGCAAAAGCCATGACGTAAGGACGACAAGCATGGGGTATGAGTTGGAAACCGGCACTGCAAGACTTATTCCTATCTTTTTTATAGCGATGAAGTAGAGCACGTCTCCTACAAGATATCCCAGAAGCACATTGCCGCCTATGTAAAGCAGCGCTTTTGGAGAGAGGATTATCGGTATGCTTCCGTTTGTATGTATCAGGGCGAGAGCCAGGGTGAAAACAAAAAATGATATTGACCTGATGGGATTTATCTCGTTGGAGGTACATTTCGACAGCGCCATGCCCCGGGCCACCATTATCGGCGAAGCGGCCCACATTATAGCGACAACGAAACTAAGAAGAAAACCCCATAAAGGCATTCCGGCACCCCCTGCCAAATTGATATATTGTATACATTTTTCCCCTCCGATACAAGCCGGATATATATGATAAGCTCCGGTCGTTGTTCACGGAATGACTTTAAATGGGACACGGATCACTTCAGAAAAATAATAATGCGAGAGGTATCAGTATGAAAAGAGAGATCACTATCCGGATCAGATAGATGACCGACATCTGCAGGAATGTTACCGGAATTGAAGAGTGCCACACGTGCAGCCCGATCTCAGTCAGGTTTATCAGTCCTGTTGCGGTCAGGCAGATGCAGAGAAATCTGGCCTGTTCTGAAAAAAGCATCTGTCCGTAGGCTACAGCAAGATATTGATCAACAAAGGCGAATACAGTTGCTCCGCCAAGGATTTTTGCTTCCGGTACACCCAACAGGCCGATCAGCCATGAGAAAGGATACGCGATCATATCGACGATGGGGGTCATGTCCGCTACAGCCATGAGTACAGTGCCGAAAGTTATCATTAGAGGGACAGTACCGAAGAGGAGGGGCACAGCAACTGAAAGCGTCTCGTTAAAATACATTTTCAAAGTCATATGGCGCGCCTTGTTTACCCCTCTCAGAAGCGCCCAGGCGAACAGGGAATGCCCATGTCTTTCTTCTGTCGGCAATACATCGTACGTCTCGATCCCCCCGTGGTAATTCTCGGTGATCGATCTCAAGGGCCATATTCTTGGGAGCAATACCGCCAGGAAAAACATTGTCAGGTAAACGGAGAATATTATCTGAGGGAAGGCATATCTGAAATCCAGAAGGGTCGCGATGGCGTAAATGTTGTATATCCCAGTGAGGGAAAAGCTTGTAACCATCACTGCAGCTTCCCTGTCGTTGTAATAGCCGGAGTGATGCATTTTTGCCGTGATCACTACAGCCATCGAACTGCTCCCGAGCCAGGAAGCGATGCAGTCTACAGCTGAACGTCCCGGGACTTTGAAGAGCGGCCTCATGACAGGGCTCGCGTAAACGGCTACAAACTGCACCAGGCCAAAGTCAAGCAGCATGGGCACCGCCATGGCAATTATAAAAGTCAGAATAATAAGTTTGGGGGCAAGGTTGAGGACTATCAGCTGTGCATCCCTGATGACGAAACCGAAGATGTCGGTGTTCCCCCACGCAGCTGCCATTGCTATTGGGATGCTTGAAAACCTCGCTATGAACCAGAAGGGATTGCAGATGAGGTTTTCCCTGAAGATCTGATTCCTCATGATCCACTCCGGTCTTATTGCCGTCGCTGTTACGCTGAGTATCACAGTGACAAGAGAGATAGCTACGACCAGACCGCCGAGATCATCCTTCAGCAGTGCCAGTAAATATTCTTTGCAGTGTCCGATAAGCGTGTTGACATTTCCGTGCCATTCAAAAGGGACTAAAAAAGCACAGACACCAAATGCAGAAGGGATCACGAAGAGGGAAATGTTTCTGGCTGTTTTAGGGAATCGCTCCACCTCCTTATTTGTGAATTATATCAGAATAATCAGACACGATAAACAAAAAAAATTCATAATAATATTTAAAATTTACCCAAAAACAAAATACCGGTCCCAATACAGAAGGGACCGGCAGATAAAAGCTGCAGAAAGTTTTGGATCCGGGCTATGTCAGCCGCCGAGATACGCCAGGAGCACTCCGCCCGCAAGCACGGAGCCGATCTGACCTGCGACATTCGCACCGACTGCATGCATCAGGAGATGGTTTGAGGGGTCAGCTTTCTGCCCTAGCTTCTGGATCGTCCTTGCCGACATCGGAAAGGCAGAGATCCCTGCGGCTCCTACCATTGGGTTGATCTTTTTGCCTTCCGGAAGGAAAAGGTTCAGCACCTTTGCGGTCATGACCCCGCCTGCAGTATCGAGGACAAAGGCGACAAGGCCCATCGCTATTATTATCATGGTGCTTACGTTTACGAATTTCTCACCCGTCATAGTTGCGGCGATAGAAAAACCAAGCAGGATGGTCACAATATTTGCGAGCTCGTTCTGGGCCGCCTGTGAAAGCCTTTCCGTGACTCCGCTCTCCCTGAGGAGGTTACCGAACATAACAAAGCCAAGCAGCGATACTGAAGCGGGCGCAATTATCCCGCCGAGCATCGTAACGGCTATCGGGAAGATTATCCTTGCCCTTTTCGTCACAGTCCTTGTTGGGGCCGGCATCCTCATTCGCCGTTCCTTTTCGGACGTGATGGCCAGTATGACCGGGGGCTGGATCATAGGCACCAGCGCCATGTAAGTATATGCGGCCACGGATATCGGACCCAGCAGATGGGGAGCGAATCTGGTCGAGACATATATCGACGTTGGGCCATCCGCAGCTCCTATTATTCCGATCGAAGCAGCTTCATAGACGTTGAAGCCGAGGAGGAGCGCTATACCCATCGTGAGGAATATCCCCATCTGTGCCGCTAGTCCGAAAAGAAAGACTTTCGGGTTCGCCAAAAGAGGTCCGAAGTCGCACATGGCGCCGACCGCTATAAGTATCAGCAGGGGAAGTATCTCAGTCGCGATGCCGAGCCTGAAGAGCATGGAGAGCGCGCCCTCCACCATCTCTGTTCCGGCCATCTGGTCAAGTGCCGATGACAGCGGCAGATTGACAAGAAGGGTCCCGAATCCCATTGGCAGAAGAAGGGTCGGTTCAAAGTTCTTCTCTATCGAAAGGTAAAGCAGGAACGCGCCGACAAGCATCATTACCATGTTCTGCCATGTGACCGCCGCGATCATATTTGAAAAGAGATCCAACAGGACGCACCTCCGGAAATTTCTGTAAGTTCAGGACAGAAGCATTCTACACCTGATACTCATCTTGGTATCGTCAAAGATACTTATATCACTTCCCGTTACAAATAAAAAGAGCTGTATCAGGAATCGGGGTCAATGTCTTTAAGGATCTCTTCAAGGGAGACATAGTCTATCTTTCCCGTTGAAAGCAAGGGGATATTTTCCATCGTCAGTATTTTTTTGGGTACCGCTATCTCTGCGACTCCGAGATCCGAAAGCGTCTGGCGCAGTTCGTCCCTCTTCAGTTCAGGCTTTGAGGTCACCAGCGAGAGCGTCTCACCTCTCGGGCCTCCCTTTATCATAACCACGGCGTGCTTGTCTTCCGGCCATACTTCAGAGAGGACCTCCTCCACTGCAGCGAGAGATATCATCTCGCCGCCTATCTTAGCAAACCTTTTCGCCCTGCCCAGTATCCTGACGAACCCGTCTTCATCGACGCTGACTATGTCTCCGGTATCATACCAGCCGTCTTTCGGAGGATCTATAACGCCAGGGTCCGTTGCCCTGAGGTAACCGAGCATCACGTTGGGTCCCTTGATCCAGAGCCTTCCCCCTTCGTGCACTCCCTCTACCGGCTCTATCCTGTATTCTATTCCCGCAACGAATTGTCCGACGGTACCGCTCCTGTGGTGAGCGTAGTAGTTGTTGGCAACGACCGGAGATGCCTCTGTGACCCCGTATCCTTCAGTTATCCTTATGCTGAACCTTTCGAACCATATCTCCTGTGTTGAGTGCCTCAGCTTCTCACCTCCCTGCACAAGCATGCGTATCGTCGCGAAGTCATAGTTGTCCGATGCCGCCTTCGCATAGCCTCCAAGGAAGGTATCCGTGGCGAAAAGGAAAGTTATCCGTTCATCGTAACAGATGGTCGATATCGTTTTGTAATGCAGCGGAGAGGGATAGAAGTAGACGAATATTCCGAGAGTCACAGGCATGAACACTCCGCAGAGCCCGAATGAATGAAAAATAGGCATGGTGTTGAGTATCCTGTCTGACCGGTAGAAGTCGACCCTGGTGTACATCTGCGCATGGTTGGTGTGAAGGTTTTTGTAGCTCAGCACAACGCCTTTGGGCGCCCCTTCCGATCCGGATGTGAAGAGGATTATTGCCGGCTTGTCCGTTTCTCCTTCTACTACCGGGTTCGATCTAATAAAAATAGTTTTTAACGCAGCGGATATCTTTTTAAATTTGGTTATCGAGGGAGCCAGGTCCTCCAGCCATATGACCCTCAGACCCTCCTCTTCAACTGCGGTTATGAGAGCTTCAAGTTTTCCAAGATCAATAAACTTTCTTGACGTGACTACCGTCTTTACGCAGGCAGTTCGGCAGCAGTTCACCAATGAGCGGCCGCCAAGAGAAAAATTCAGCATTGCAGGTATCTTCCCCATTTTCTGGAGTGAGTACATTGTAACTACCCCTCCCAGAGAAGTCGGCAGAAGCACTCCGATATTGTCGCCCGCCATGTCTGCATTTTTCAGCACATCTTCGATGAGAAGCACCCTGGTTATAAATCCGTTGTACGTTATAGGCCTCTGCCCATGGTCGCAGAAGATCCTGAACTTGCCTCCGTATTGTTTTCTTGCGTCGAGGAGAACGTCAAAGAAGGGCTTTTCCTTCACTCTTGCTGCGAGAGATGCCTCATCCATGATCTTTTCAAGGGCCCTGCCGGCGGCTGCGGCCCTTTTAGGACCTGACATGTCATCAGGAATATCTATTTGTGTTGCCGGAAGGATCGTTATGGTGACTTTGGAAAAAAAACGCAGGCCGGGTTTGTGCTGGATGCGTGAAAAGGGGGTAAGTTCAGTGCCTTTTATGTTTATCGGAAGGATCTTTGCCTTTGTGTGGTCGGCTATCATTGCGACGCCCTGTGAAACTTTCATCGGATTGCCTATCGTGGTGGGCTGGAGTTCAGGGAAGATAACGCATCTTCCCCCATTCTTGAGGTGATTCAGGAAATACTTCAGTGTCAGCGGTGCGTCTGCGTCAAGTATATGAGTCTCTGCCAGCGGAAGGAAAAGGCTTATGAATCGTTTTTTTGTCAGCCTTCGCTCTATTGCAAAAGGGACCTTTTCAGGAAGGCATACTGCCAAAATAAGAGGGTCTATGAATGAGACATAATTTGGAGCTATCAACACTCCGTCTCCTGCTTTTTCCCAGTTCTCCCATCCCTTGATCTCTATCCGAAAAAAAAGATTCAGAAAAAACTTAACTATCATAAGCCACATTGAGCATTCCTCATTCCCCAAAAAGAAGATAATGGTTTATTATAGCATGGACAACAGCGGCTAAAAACCTCTGACGTTGAGCAGTTTAAACATTTCACCTCTTTTCTCTTTATTTGATAAGGAAAAACCAAAAGGGCCGCTGGAGCTTTACGCTTAACGGCCCTGAATATGTCCTCTTTACCTTCTGTTTTGAAAATTTCTCTAGAATTTCTTGAATATTGAAGGTTTGGCTCCGCAGATCGGGCAGGGGCTTGTCGACTCTTTACCCTTGTGGATATAGCCGCATATCGGGCAAAGATAGTAATCCTGTCCCTCCGGTTCATTTCCGAGATTTGCCAGCGCTTCATCGTAGAGGCGCGCATGTACTTTTTCGGCTTCGTTGGCGTAATGGAAAATACGGGCTGCTTCGTTGTTTCCCTCTGCCTTCGCATCCTCGATCATCGGGGGATACATTTCGGTGAATTCATATGTTTCACCCTCTTTTGCCGCAACAAGGTTCTCGGCTGTTGTTCCTATTCCGCCCTTCGCTTTGAACTCCGCAAAAGCGTGTATGGTCTCGGCCTCAGCCGTAGCCCGGAAAAGTCTTGCCGCACTGGTGAAACCCTCTTTTTCCGCCTGTGCCGCGAAGCAGAGATACTTTCTGTTGGCCTGTGATTCACCTGCAAATGCAGTTGCGAGATTTTCATTTGTCTTCATTGATCTTTTCCTCCTATTGGTATTTATATTATTTTTAGTCTTCCGATTTAATTTAAAACGATTTTAGGTTAACCCATAATAAGGTCAATGTCAACTAGAATTCTACCCCTTTTCTTGCCAGGACCCCCCTGTTGTAGGGGTGTTTGATCTCCCTCATCTCTGTAACAAGATCTGCAAGGGCAATAAGCTCCTGATGCATTCCTCTTCCGGTCAGGACAAGTTCCATTCCGAAAGGTCTGTTTTTTACAAGTTCGGCTACAGATCCAGGGGAAACAAGTCCGTAATCGATCGCAACATTAATTTCATCAAGTATGAGCATGTCGCAGCAGCCTCCGTTTATGACTTCGCGCGCTTTTTCCATGCCCCTTTCAGCCTCTTCATAGTCCTCCGGCTGTTCCCTGCCTTTGTAGACGTAGTCGGATCTGCCGGTCTGGATGATCTCCAGCCCTTCAAGCTTCAGTGCCGTATTAAGTTCTCCGTAACTATTCCAGCCCTTCATAAACTGGATCACTTTTACACGGGCTCCGTGCCCCAGTGCCCTCATCGCGAGTCCAAGCGCTGATGTGGTCTTTCCCTTTCCATCTCCGGAATATATGTGGACAAGGCCCCTTTCGCCGAACATCAGCTGCTCTGTCCTCCGGCCTGCGCCTTTGCAGCCTCTTCCCTCTTCAGTCTTTCTATGGCGGCGTCTATGTCATAACCGCCCTTTTTGGCAACAGTTCCGTCCGTTTCGCTTTCTATCTCCGATTTCGGCTGAATTACTGTACCCTTCTCGGAACCGTCAGGGAACTTGGCTTTTGGATCAAGGCCGAGTATCTCGTTTCTGAGGTGCAGAAGCCTCCGGTCATCAGGAGGGTGTGAATTGAATCCGCTTGGCTGAGGCCTGCTGCCAACTTTTGAAAGCTTGAGCAACGCGCTGTAAAGCCCTACCGGATCCTCTCCCATCCTGTGGGCAAGGCGGACAGAATAGTCATCCGCTTCAACTTCCTGTTCCCTGCTCCAGCCGGAGTAAGCCAGGTTTGCGCCTACCCCTGCCGCAGTCTCAGCGATGCCTCCCCCGAGCAGCTTGCCAAGCAGAGTGGCGGCTACTGAAAGTCCTACCCCTCTCTTTACTGTGTCTTCATAGTGGTCAAGCTTTGCATGCCCGGCTTCATGGGCCAGCACCCCGTACAATTCGGCCTGGGTGTCAAGGATCTGAAGCAGTCCGGTCGTTACTGTTACTGAGCTGCCATTCGTGACCCAAGCGTTGGGGATCTTTTCCTCCTTCACGTTAAAAGGAAGTCCGTTAAGTTCTGTCGCCTTTGCAACGCGAGACCATACGGCTTTGGCATCCTCGGCGCTCAGTTTTGCCTCTGAAAGGCCGGGGGTAAGCAACAAGAGCACAGAAACCGCTAAAACTGCAAGCAATTTATTTTTATCGGTAAATGCCATTAATTTCGCCTCCGTGCCCTAAAAGCATAATTTTTACACACATATTGTCAATATTGTCATCTGATAAGGCTGTCGCCGCATCGGTAGTTTACGAATGCTTTTTGATAAAATTCTCTATCAGCTTCCATGAAATGCTCAGTCCACGGAATACATCCGTGATCTCGTCAGGTGCGAACCATGCTGCTTCGGTGACTTCCCTGCCGTCGACTTCTATCTCCCCGCTCTCCCATTCCGCTGTAAAGCCAAGCATAAGTGATCTCGGGAAGGGCCAGGGCTGGCTGCCAAAATATCTGATATTTCTGACTCTGATCCTTGTCTCCTCATACACTTCCCTTTTCACGCATTCCTCAAGGCTCTCACCCGGTTCGACGAACCCGGCCAGGACGCTGAACCTGCCCGGAGGGAAATTGACTCCGTGACCCATCAGAAGTTTTCCTTCCCGTTCGACCGCCACTATTATCGCAGGGGAGATCACCGGATAATATATCTCACCACAGGCCGGACATCTCATGGCTCCTTCTGCCGGATCATATTCAGTTCCGGTCCCGCAGACTCCGCAGTATCTGTTGGTCCTTTGCCAGTCCATCAGGTGGAATGCCTTGCCCGCCCTGAAAAATTCCCTCTCCTCAAAGGTCGGCCAGATCGATCTTCTCTCCATTATTACGTATCTGTCGGACAGCTCTGACTCCGGATCGATCTCCGCCCACCTATCCATATCCGGATGTTCCCTGTCAACACTTCCGCTCGCCTTGAAAAAGGGTTCCAGTTCCCTGTCTGATACCGTATCAGGAAGCTCTTTGCCTCCGCTTTTCAGCAGGATCTTCCCATTGCAGAAAATATAATATTTGCTCAAGACGCATCCTCCAGAGTCTGTTTATGTTGTTTCTCCCAAACTGCCCCCATTGTACTAGACGTATGTGCAAAATGACACTATCATAATCAAACATTCAATTTTCAGGAGGTCGTTACCAGATGATAGAAAAGCTCGAAAATGTTACAGCAATTGCCAAGGCGAACGTATACTTTGACGGTAAGGTAGTAAGCCACACCATCTACACTGCAGAGGGCGACCGCAAGACACTCGGACTTTTCCTCCCCGGCGATTACGAATTCGGAACAGGCGACGCGGAGATCATGGAGATCATCGACGGTGTTTGTCAGGTACGCCTTCCCGGAACAACAGAATATATGGAGATCAAGGCAGGCGAGACTTTCAACCTGCCAGGCAACAGCAAGTTCGGGTTCCGCTGCTACGTACCTGTCCAGTACGTGTGTTCCTACATACCACTCAGCTGAACGGGCACAAGGCTAAATTACCGGTACTGAACGAGATCCTTTAAAGATGAGGATACGGTGGAGACCCCCGTATCCTCATCTTTTTTTTCATAAAAATTATTAAAGCTTAGCACTCTGTCCCTGCCTCATAACATTAGCATCCTGCAAGGATGACGATGCTGCGGCCTTTAAAGGCGCTCACCCGCTCACCCATTCTGCGCCGATGCAGCAGAGAGTGCCGATGCCAGGTCTTCCCTGATGTCCTTGAAATCCTCAAGGCCCACGCTCAGTCTTATAAGGCCCTCGCCTATCCCCGCAGCCGCCCTCTGTTCAGGTGTAAGCTGGCTGTGGGTAGTACTGGCAGGATGGATGACGATAGTCCTGGAGTCCCCGAGATTGGCCATATGCCCTATCAGGTCAAGGCTCTCAATAAACCTCTTTCCTGCCCGGACTCCTCCCCTGATCGAGAAGGCCATCATGCCGCCGCAGCCATTCTTCAGGTATACCTTTGCCATATCATTCTGAGGGTGGCTTGCGAGACCGGGATATCTTACCCATTCGACCGAGGGGTGTTTTTCCAGGTACTCAGCGACTTCCACAGCATTATTGCTGTGCCTCTCCATCCTGAGCGGCAGAGTGCCCAGCGAAAGATGGAGAAGGTATGCGTCAAAGGCCGACTGACACCCTCCAAGGTCGCGGATCAGCGCCATGTGCAGCTTCGCATAAAGGGCAGAGGGTCCGAACTTATCGGCGAATACTATATCATGGTAGGCAGGATCAGGCTTTGTTATCCCTGGAAATTTGTCTGGGTATGCCGACCAGTCGAAATTGCCTCCGTCTATTATCGCCCCTCCAATAACGTTGCCGTTGCCGGAAATATATTTTGTTGTCGAGTGTATAACAGCATTTGCACCCCACTCTATCGGCCTGCAGAGGACGGGTGAGGCAAATGTGTTGTCGATTATCAGCGGGACTCCCTGCCTTTTAGCTATCCTGGCAAGTGCTTCCAAAGGTGCCACGTTCATCATCGGATTGCCTATGGTCTCTGTTATTATCCCTCTTGTTCCGTCGTTTATCGCCTGTTCCACCTGGCAGGGATGGTCGCTGTCAACGAGTATGGTTTCGATGCCGAACCTCGAGAAGACGTTCTGCAAAAGGGTAAGAGTGCCCCCGTATATCTTTCTTGAAACGACCACGTTGTCTCCTTTGGAACAGAGGGCGGCTATGAGATGAGTAAAGGCTGACTGCCCCGACGATAGCGCTACGCATCCGCTCCCTCCCTCAAGCGAGTTGAGTCCCTCTTCAAAAGCGGATACAGTAGGGTTGGAAAGCCTGGAGTAGATATGCCCTTCTTCAGCCAGGCTGAAGAGTCTCGCGGCGTGGTCCGTATCCCTGAACTGATACGCAGAGGTCATGTAGATCGGGAGTCCCGACGCTCCTGTGGCGGGGTCACACTTCCATCCGCTGTGCAGTGCTTTGGTCATCATTCCGAAGTTTTTCTTTTTTTCCGACATACCCATTCCTCCCCTTTGGAGAATAGAGACCGGGGCTCATAATGAGCAGGCCCTGTCTCAGTCATAGTTTTCCCCCGACGATCAGACAGCTGGCTTTTCTTGGATTTATTGCTGAAGAATGGCGTCCGGCAGGGAACATACTCAAATTCAGTCCGCGATATTAGCGGAAATTCTAATCTTCACCTATAATAAAGTCAACAAAGGCGGTCAATGTTCAGAAAACCGGTCGTTTTTACTGTACAAGCGTTGATTTTATGTCTATAGTAATTGCCATTCTAAGATAATCATTATGGGGGGCGTTTCATATGCAGGAAAAAGTTTGGGTGGTAACTCACATACAGGGGTTGGAAGTTACTGATGCGAGCGTATTTGACAGTGAGGCGGATGCAGCGAACTATGCTGAGGAGATGGCGGCAACAAACAGCGGGACTTACAGTGTAGTTGAGTCAGTGCTCAACAGCCGCGGAGCCATGGAGGAGGACTCGATACGCTGGGCCTCTCTGCCTGAGTTGGGTGCGGACTGCATTGAATGCCTCGTTGAGGAACTGGCCGAGGGACATGAAGAAGAGTTTGATGAAGATGCCTGCGCCAAGTTCTTCGAGGAAAAGAAGGAAGAGCTGCAGAAAAAGGCTGACGAGATGGTCCACGAGTATCTGCGCAGGGAACTCAGGGATTACATCAACAACGAACGAGTCATCCTGGGTTAGAGGTCCAAATCGCAGAGAGGCCGGCCGGATCAGCCGGCCTCTCTTTCTTTTGTGTACACTGTAAGCTGCTCGTAGTAAAATTCATGATCAGTTTTTACAAAAAAGGAGAATTTTATTGGAGTTCATGAAAGGTATCCCTCTTTTTGGGAGCATAGCAAACGCATTATTTATTATATGCGGAGCCCTCATCGGCCTTGCCGTAAGGAAAAAGCTTCCCCCCAAAATACTTGAATTGCCCGTACAGGGAATGGCGATATTTGTCGTATCGCTGGGATTTTCCATGTCGATCGGCACAAAACAGCCCCTTATAGTTATCGCAAGCATTGCGGCGGGATCTGTTCTGGGAGAACTTCTTGACCTTGAAGGAAAGCTGGAAAGAGGCTGTGCTGCTTTGGAATGCAGGTTCGGTGAGAGCGCAAAGGGCTTTTCTTCAGGTTTCATCGCGGCAAGCCTTATCTACTGCACCGGATCCATGGCAGTCCTGGGTTCCTTTGAAGAGGGACTTGGAGGGTATCCCTCTCTGCTGCTGGCAAAGGGCCTCATCGACGGACTGACATCGATAGCGCTGGCCGCTTCCCTTGGGTTCGGAGTCATATTTGCATCTGTTCCGGTGTTTCTCTACCAGGGAGCCATGACCCTCGCGGCAGTCTGGATACAGCCCTTCATGTCCGAAGCTGCGGTCCTGGAAATGAGCGCCACAGGAGGCCTGATGCTCGTAGGGATCGGGATCAATCTTCTGGGATTCATGAGGATCCGTGTAATGAACATGCTTCCCGGCCTTGTCATAGCTGTCCTTCTTTTACAATTTTTCAGCTGACGGCCACAGACGGCATCGCCCCAGATATCAGGAGACAAACGGGAGACTTGTCAACTGTTGAAATAATATTAGTTGACAAGTCTCCCGTTTGAAGATATCATCTCCTCCATGAAAACACGCCGGATAATATACATCTCAATATTTGCCATACTCACTGCAATAGGAGCCAGGATCGCAATTCCACTTCCCCTTGTGCCCTTTACGCTGCAAACGATGTTCTGCATGCTCGCCGGACTGCTTCTGGGGCCCAAGTACGGGGCTGCCTCACAGGGGCTGTATATGCTGATGGGGCTTGTGGGGATACCTGTCTTCACAGGAGGAGGGGGACTTTCGTCCATCTTTATGCCCTCTTTTGGATATGTTGTGGGGTTCGTTGCATGCGCATGGGTGACCGGAACACTAACGCAGAGAATGTCTGCAGACGGACGCGCGCCGTCGGCAAAGGAATACGCAGCAGCAGCTCTTGCAGGTGTAGCTGCTGTATATATTTTCGGTCTTGTTCACCTTTATTTGATAGTGAATTTTTGGATGCCGGGAAATGGCATGCCTCTCATGAAGGTCCTCTCCGTCGGTTTTTTCAGCACGATCGGAGGGGATATTATCAAGGCCTTCATATCTTCTGTAATTGTTCTCAGGATCAGGAAGACCACAGTATTTTCTGGTATCTGAGCTAAGCTCCCTTGCTGATATATTCCTTAATTTTTTCAAAAGTGGCTTCGCTTATGACATGCTCTATCCGGCAGGCGTCCGTGTCAGCTGTCTTCTTCTCGACTCCGAGCATGTCCACGAAAAATTTCGAGATTATCTTGTGTCTCTCATAGATCGCATTTGCCATCACAAGGCCCTTTTCGGTCAGAACAAGTTCCCCGCTGTGTTCCATCACTATCAGGCCCCTTTTTACAAGGAGTTTGACCGCCCTGCTGACGCTCGGCTTGGCATACCCGAGTTCATTCGCAATATCTATGGAACGGACTGTACCGTTCCTCTCCCTTAGGATCAGTATAGTCTCAAGATAGTTTTCGCCTGATTCCTGCATTCCGTCCAACCTCTCATTCGTAGTCAAGTTCAAGGCCTGCGCCGACTTCTTCGACCTTAAGCGATGCACCGAGCTTCATTTTAGCCTTCAGGTCGGTGCAATGGCAAGGGCGGATCGTCTCCGGTGCTGCCTTTGTGAGTCCCTTTACCGTCCTTTTCATTATCTCTTCGTCTGCGTTCTGCAGGTGGAACCCTCCTATGACGTCCAGGATCCTCGTCGCTCCGGTCAGCTTTACGGCATAGTCGATCACATTACAGATACCGGAGTGTGAGCACCCCGTTATTATGACAATTCCCGCTTCAGCTTCGTATACCAGCGCTGAGTCGTCAGAACATGCATCCGGGACCCATTCGCCGTCTATCAGCGTTTTGCCTATTGTTCTCCTGGTGCCGTCCTTTGCCGGTATCTCCCCGAGCCAGAGCAGCCTTTCCGTTATCCTGACCGGAGCTGAGCATTTTGTAATGTTGAAATACTCACTGAGTACGTCTTCTCTTAATGTCATCCCGATCTCCAGGCTGCCGCAGCGCTTTCTTTCAAAAGCTCCCGGATGGGCGATAAGCCTCGGTCTGCCCGTCTTCATTGTTCTGTCAAAGTGCTGTACCAGGTGGTTGAGTCCCCATGTGTGGTCGTTATGCCCGTGCGAGAGTACCGCAATATCCATCCCGTTCAGGTCTGTACCCATTATACGGGCATTATTGATCAAGACGTCAGAATAGCCCGCATCGAACAGTATCTTCTTTCCATCGGACTCTATCCAGAAACTGAGACCCGGTTCGGCTGTAAAATATCTGTCAATGAGTGTATTATTGTCTACCAGTACCTTCAACTTCAGCATACCGACCACCCCCTGATGATTTTACATGATACGGAGGTCATCCGCTTATGGTTCTGAGTGATATTTATCAGCTGACACTTGCAATGCTTACAGGCCTGGCAGCCGGCTTTCTGAACGTCACGGCCGGCGGCGGCAGCCTCCTTACCCTTCCGATCTTAAACTTCATTGGACTTGATCTAGGTGTGGCAAACGCCACCAACAGGGTCTCGATACTGGTCCAGAACCTGTCCGCGATGAGGCATTACCATTCAAAGGGGGAGATAGACTTCAGGGATGCCCTCTCCTATGTCATCCCTGCAGCAGCAGGGGCAGCAGCGGGGACCCTGACGGCAGTATACATGCCCTCAAAGACATTCCGGATAATTGCTGCACTTTCGATCTTTTCTATGGGATACCTACTCGCCGCTAAGCCAAAGATGTGGGATGAGCCGAAGGGCGAACCGCTATCAATGCCGATGAGGAGTGCGGCCCTCTTCGCCGTAGGTATCTACGGGGGGTTCCTACAGGCCGGAGTAGGCTTTCTCCTCATCTGGGCCATTTCGGGAGGCTGCAGGAAAAACCTTAAAGAGGCAAACATACTTAAGATAGTGGTCGTAGCTTTTTACACCATGGCTAGCCTGGCACTTTTTGCATCATTCGGGATGGTCGACTGGAAAACAGCTTTCACGCTTGCCATCGGATCTGCGGCCGGAGGCAATGTTGGGGCGAGGTTCAACCTGAGCGCTGACATGCGTTATACGAGATGGATACTGACGTCAGCTGTCTTGGTCAGTTCGGTCAAAATGCTCCTGGACGCATTCCGTTAAGATGATGCGATTTTTTTTCAGCGGAAAAAGAGACGGTGTCGAAGGTTTTTTAAGATGGCTCAGAAGACAGGATGGTGACATCAGGTCAGCCCACACCATAAAACCCAGGGAGCCGAGTTATGGCGGATTCGGAGATCTGGATCCCGAGATCGTGGAGATACTGAACAAAAGAGGCATAAAAAAACTGTGGTCGCATCAGAGCAGCGCATTCAGACTGGCATCCTCGGGGAGGGACATCGTTGTGGTCACCCCCACGGCATCAGGAAAGACCTTCTGCTATGACATCCCGGTAGTTGACTCCATCCTTAAAGACCACTCAGGAAGGGCGCTCTATCTTTTCCCGACAAAGGCCCTCGCCCAAGACCAGCTTACCGAACTCAGAGAACTGTGCAGCGGACTGACTGTCGATATAAAGTCCTTCACCTATGACGGAGACACTCCCCCTTCCAAGAGAAAAGAAATAAAAAATTATGCGAACATAGTAATAACAAACCCAGATATGCTCAATACGGCAATATTGCCGCACCATCAGTCCTGGGCCGAATTTTTCAGGGAACTTAACTTCATAGTTGTCGACGAACTTCACACATACAGAGGCGTGCTTGGTTCCCATCTTGCAAACCTCTTCGTCCGGCTGCTCCGTATTTGCCGCCATTATGGGTCAGACCCTGTCTTCATATGCTGTTCCGCAACGATAGCCAATCCGGCAGAACATGCCGCGCTGCTTACTGGAAGGGCCGCCGTGCTTATTGACCAAAACGGTGCGCCCTCTGCTCAAAAGGAACTGATCATATACGACCCTGGGATTACCGACAAAAGACGGGAGATAAGAAGATCTTCGCTCTATGAGTCAGGAAGGCTGGCCTACAGGGCTATATCGTGCGGGATCAGTTCAATACTGTTCACCAGGTCCAGGATAAATGCGGAACTTCTGGTAGAAAGCCTGAAAAGGCAGCTGTATGCAGACGGCAAAAATCCCGATTCAGTAAGAGGATACAGATCAGGGTACCTTCCTGCTGAAAGAAGAGAGACGGAAAGGGATCTCCGGAACGGAAAACTCAAAGCCGTGGTAAGCACTAACGCGCTGGAACTGGGCATAGACATAGGCTCCCTCGACCTTGTCCTTATACACGGATTTCCGGGGAGCATAGCCTCCGTCTGGCAGCAGATAGGCAGGGCAGGAAGACGGAACAGCGTCTCAGCTGCAGTCATAATCCCGTCAGCCCTTCCCGCAGACCGGTTTCTCGCAGAGAGGCCGGAATGGCTCCTCGGAGCATCCCCCGAGAGGGCGAGGATAGACCCGACAAATCCGTATATCAGGCTTGAACATATCAAATGTTCAATATACGAACTGCCTTTCAGGGAGGATGAGGCCTTCGGAGGAGAAAACATCTCAGCCATCCTGGAATTCCTGTTCAGGAACGGGGCAATAGACGCATACGAAGACCATGGATGCAGGATCTACTCATGGAATTCAGACCTGTACCCTGCCTCATCCTTTTCAATAAGGAGCGCCTCTGGAGAAAAATATGACATCATCGAGACAGATCCTCCGCACAGACCGCGGATGATCGGGACGGTGGACAGGCACTCGGCAGCGTCAATGATCTTTCCGGGAGCCGTATATTTTCACAACGGAACGAGTTATTCTGTTGAAAAGGTCGACCACGGCGATATGAAATGTTTCGTCAGAAGATCATGCACGAACACATATACGGAGGCGAAACTCTTCGTAAGAACCGTTATAGCCGAACAGACCGAATCATCCGGCCTGTTTGCCTGGGGTGATACCAGGGTAACGGTCCTGTCAGGCATCTACAAAATCATTGACATCGGGACCCGAAAAGTCATGGGACACGGAAAGGCAGAGTTCCCCGATGAAAGCATGGAGACCACTTCGCTTTGGATAAAAATGCCCGCTGAGGCTATATCAAGGCCCGGCCTTCAGACTGCGATGGAAGGTGTGGCAAACCTCCTAAAAAACCTGGCTCCCCTTTTCCTGATGTGCGACAGCAGCGACATTTATGTAAACACCTCCGTCAGCGAACTCAGCCTCGGAGAGCCCGCCATATTTCTCTCGGATGCGTTTCCCGGAGGTGTAGGGCTTGCGGAAGGAGCCTACGGCTCCGTCAGACTGATCCTAAGGGCCTGCAGAGACCGACTCGACTCATGCAGGTGCAGGGAGGGGTGTCCCTCCTGTATCGGGCACGGCACGAATGGCGTGAGGGCAAAGGATATGGCAAAAGAACTGCTTGATGATCTTCTTGAATATTAAAAAGGAATGAAGGCGCCAAGGGCCGCAACAGTGACGGAGAACAGGAAAATTCCAATGTCAGCCACACTGATCGGATAGTTTTTGTATCCGCTCTTCCTCGTTCGGAGGTTGAAGCCGCGAAGTTCGGCCGATATTGCCGCGCCCTCGATCTTCCTCACCGATGTCACGAGCAGTGGCACGCAAAGCGGGAAGATCAGCCTTATCTTTTTGAATATGTTTCTTGTATCGAAAGATACTCCCCGAGCTGTCTGAGCTTCCATTATCCCTGACATTGCGGCAGTGAATACGGGAATGAACCTTATCGCGGTAGTCAGCGAGAAGGCATACTTGTAGGGTATTCCTAACGTCCCGACAAGAACGTTTGACAGATCGTTCATCTTAGTAATGGATAGCATCAGGGCAAGGGGCATAGTAGCTCCGATCAGCCTGAGCACCATCATCAGCGAAAAAAGGACTCCCTTGTCAGTGACCCGGATATTCAGAGGGAGTGAAAGGATGATGTTTCCCTCTCTTATAAAAAATACCTGGATAAGGAAGAGGAGTGCACTCAGCTTCATCAGGGCTTTCAGCATAGCGAGAGCTCTGCCTGATATTCCGGCCGAAGCCGCCATTGCCAGGTCAAGAAGGATGATGAAGAGGCAAAAATAAAGACTGTCCGTCACGAAGCATGAGACACAGAGCATCAGTGATAAAAAAAGCTTGGCAAGCGGATTGAGCCTGTGAAGGAAGGAATCTCCCGGTGAGTAGTCGAGAAAGCCGCCCATTACCTTGGATTCCCGCTCTTTTCCCTGACAGCCGATACCATATCCTCGACTGTGACCGCGCTCTCATATCCCTCACCAAGAACGAGGGCAAGGTCGGTTATCTGAGGAGGAAGGAGTGAGGCCCGTGCAAGGAGTTCCCTCTCCCTTATGATCTCCTTCGTACTGCCGTGTGCCAGCAGCACACCGTCGTTCAGCACCATTACATCTTTTGCAAAATCCTGAACTATCTCCATATCGTGGGATATCATCAGCACGGTCGCTCCCTTTCTGTTGATCTCGCTTATGCAGTCCATTATATGCATGCACTCCCTGTAGTCGAGGCCCGTGGTGGGTTCGTCAAGGATAAGCAGTTCCGGTTCCGCAGCCAGAATGGAGGCCAGGACAAGCCTTTGCCGCTCCCCTCTGCTCATGCTGAAGGGCTCTCTCTCACCGTCAAGGGAAAATTCACTTATAGCCCTCTCACATCTCATCTCGATCTCATCTCTGTCTTCCATAACGCACTCCAGGCTGAACCTTATCTCATCACGCACACTGTTTTTGCATATCTGCCTGTCCGGATCCTGGAAGAGGAATCCTGCAAATTTTGCTATACGGCTCGTCCTGACCGAAGCTGTATCAAAGCCGCCTGCCCGCACTGTGCCGGAGACTGGCTTCAGAAGACCGATGCACAGCCTTGCCAGGGTCGACTTTCCGGCGCCGTTGGCTCCGATCAGGGCCGTAAAATCTCCCCTCTTTATCTCAAAAGATACGCCGTTGATTATCCGCATGCCGCCTGCGGAGTACGAAACGTTATCAAAAAGTATCATCCCGTTATGCTCCTCACCATAGCTTCTGCCTCAGGGATACTGACGGGGATCGGCCCGTCGTACAGCCTTTCCTCCCTCAGCCTGTCGGCCAGCGTCACTACCCTGGGGCAGTTGACTCCGGCCCTCTCCATCTCCCTGCTGTTTGTCAGGACCTCTGCCACCGGTCCTTCCAGAATGATCCTTCCCCTGTCCATCACTGCAAGACTGCCTGCAAATTCGCACAGCAGCATTATTTTCTGCTCGACTACCACGACGGTGATACCGTGTTTTTCATTTAGCTCCTTAAGGAGAAGGAATATCTGACGGCTGCTCCTCGGATCCAGCTCACCGGTCGGTTCGTCCAGGATAAGTATTTCGGGCATAAGGGCAATGATCGCCGCTATCGCTACTTTCTGCTTCTGCCCTCCGCTCAAGGTCGCTATGTTTCTCTCCCTGAGGTTTCTGATGCCCGTCTTGTCCAGGGCATCAGTGACCCTCTTTTCGATCTCATCACGCGGAACAGAGAAATTTTCAAGACCGAACAGCATCTCGTCCTCCACCACGGAAGAGACCATCTGGCTTTCAAAATCCTGGCGTACGCTCCCCACCTTCCGGGCCAGGGCCTCAGGCCTGTTCTCTATGGTGTCTGAGCCGTCCACCTCGACAGAACCGTAGAACTCTCCACGGAAGTTGTGGGGAACTATACCGTTGACCGCATGGAGCAGCGTCGTCTTTCCGGCGCCGCTGCTCCCGATGATCCCTAGGAAGTCCCCCCTCTTGACAGTGAGGTCTATCTCTTTCAGTGCCTCTTCCCTGCCTCCTTTATATTTGAAGGAGAGTCCCCTGATCCTTATCATTGTTGCTTCCTAGCCTTTTTTCAGCGCGAGCTTCAGCGGGACATAAAGTATCTGTACGATCACAGAATTTATAGCCGCGGTGCCGAAAATTATGCCAAGGAATATCGCGAGCGGGACTGGCTTTACATCAGCTCCGGCATAGAAGATCAGATACATGGCGGCAATGAAGGTGAAACCGCTGGCAAGAGTGCTTATGAACGTGCTTATGACAGGCAGCGGAGAAAATCTGCCCTGTCTTGTAGGTATGTACATGAAGGCAGCCATCACAAGTGCGCCCACAAGCTCACTTATAAAATTGAGGTAAGGCGTTCCGGGGAAAAACTGGCATATCGCCCCCGCCAGAAGGCCGATGACGGCCGCTTCTTTGAATTTCGGCCTTATGATAAGTATTGAAAGGCAGTACATAGCGATGATGAAGTTCGGTTTCATTCCCATAGAAAACATCGAACCCACAAAAAACTTGAGGACCGCCCCTGCCGCAAGGAGTACTCCGACAAGGATAACATCCGATATTGAAAGACCCTCTTTCTTCTCTGCTGCCGCAACTCTCTGCTCTCTTAGCTCCGCTCTCTGTTCCATATCCACCATTCCTTTCTCGTCCTGACTCTTCTCTCTTCTCTTCTTGCTTTGTGCTGTCTTCCGCGCGATGATTCCCTGTATAAAAAAATCTGCCCTTTGAAATTTCAAAGGACAGATATAACGCATCTGCGGTACCACCTTAATTGGTCCGTAAAGGACCCGCTCTGACGGATGTGCAGTCACACATCCTGCCGTTTACGCCGGCGTACGTCTCGGATACTCGGCTCTAGCCTTTGGCCTCGCCCTCTGTGGTCCATTTGCCGATCTGCATTTCCGCAGGGTTCTCATCATCCCCCGCTCTCTGTAGGCGCACGAAACGGTTTGATTTCCACTTCATCAGTTTGGATATTGGTTATATTGGGGTGCAAATTACCATCAAAACATTTATTTGTCAATACTGATCCCGGTCCCGATATTTTTTAAGATCTTACTTTATTTAAAAAAATAACTCAAAAATAATATTTCTGACAAATGATCCTTCACATCCGGACTTTCTCTGCTATGATTTTACCCATGCAAAGGAAGTGGTGATTTTGGAAGCACCATCGAACGGAGAGAACGCGGCTGCAGTGATTTTTGAAAGCCTCGGTCTTGCGAAATACAAAGTTATATCGATCACCGGCGGAGGGGGCAAGACATCCCTTATGTTCGCACTGGGACGGCACTCCTCAAAGGATACCTTCACTATTCTTACCACTACGACTAAGATATTTCCTCCCCAAAAGGATGGATCTCTCTTCGCAATGACTGCGGGGACCGAGGACCTCATCAGAACTCTGTCCGGTATCGGACCCTCGGCATCCATGGTGACAGCGGCCAAGGGGAAGGTAGGAGAGAAGCTTAACGGATACGATCCGGAAGAAATTGCGGAAATCGCATCAGGGTGCCCGGTCGGCAGGATCATAGTCGAGGCTGACGGTTCCAGAGGCCTCTCCCTGAAGGCGTATGAGGCGTGGGAACCCCCTGTTCCGGCTGTTACGGACTGCCACTTTATTGTTGCAGGCGCGGACATCTTCACATCTCCCCTCTCTCCTGCCAATGCCTTCCGCTTTGACATCATCAAGGAAAAGTTTTCTCTTCAGGCAGGCGAAATGATATCCTTGGCCAACTGTGCTGCGCTGCTCTCAAACAGGGAAGAATATCTCAAGAACTCTCCTGAAGCAGCAATGAGGATCCTCTTCATCAATAAGTGCGACCTGTTCACTGACGAAGCAATTGACAATATATATGAAAAAATTCCACTTTTGCTTAAGGGTTACGACTATCTGGTAATGGGATCGCTTAAAATGGATGCCATCTATAAGGCGAGGAAACTGAAAAGATGAAGGCGATACTTCTTGCTGCCGGACTATCAAAAAGGATGGGGGTCCAGAAGCTTCTTCTCCCCTTCGGTGATAGCACTGTGATAGAGACAGTACTCGAAAATATGCGGGGAGCAGGTTTCTCAGAGATCATCGCGGTTTTTTCCAGTGAAGTTCATGATGTCCTGGGAGATTTGGGAGATGGCATCCGTGCTGCTGTAAACCCTGCACCCGAAAGAGGACAGTCAAGTTCCCTTTCTATTGCGCTTGAAATGCTGCCCGACGGCGAGGATTTCTGCATAATGCTCGGAGATCTCCCCCTGGTCGGGAAGGATGAAATGATAAAGCTTAAGGATCGCTTCTCTGGCATACCGGAGGACAGGACAGTCTTTACCCCCTGCAGGAACGGCGTCTTCGGGCACCCGATGTTTTACCGTGCGATATGGAAAGAGAGATTCAAAGCCGCACAGGGAGACGCCGGGGGAAGGAACATCCTCAGGGAGCACAAAGATGAAATCATGGCTGCCGAAACGTCTGACTGTCACTTCCGTGACATCGATACACCTGACGATTATGAAAAATTAGTAAATAAAAGCTGATCCATCTATGGATTTTTGGGGATAATCAGCTTATAATATCCCTGAAAGTTTTTTGCAACCGATTGCAGAGATCCTGCTCTGCTAAATCCCCTGGAGGTGTATCATGGCTAAAAAACAGTTAGTTTACGGTGTTGAGGATCGTCCGCCGACACCAATACTTATTCTTGCGGGTGCCCAGCATGTCCTTACGCTCTTCGGGGCAACGACTCTTGTTCCGCTGATCTTCGGACCGGCAATGGGAATGACAACGCAGCAGATAGGCGCTTTTATCGGATGTGTTTACTTTTCAATGGGTATAGCCACCCTCATACAGACCCACCCGAAACTTGGATCCGGACTGCCCATAGTTCAGGGCTCCAGCTTTAGCTTCATCCCGCCGATCATGACTATAATAGGGGCATACAAGGCAATGGGCCCCGACATTGTAATGCAGTATATCGGAGGATCCCTCCTGATCGGAGGCCTGGTCCTTTCGCTGCTCGGTTACAGCAAACTGATCGGCCATGTCAGAAAACTGATAACGCCTGTGGTAATAGGTCCGACGATCATGGCGATAGGTTTTACCCTTGCGCCTGTAGCGATACAGTTCAACGCGGCCAACTTCTGGCCCATTTCCCTTCTCGTCGTGGCGCTTGTATTCTTCTTCAGCCTCTGCAGCAAAAACAAGTACTGCAACATATTCGCCGTACTTGGTTCAATTGCGATCGCATACGCAATATGCCTGACGCTTTCGCTTGCGGGGATATTCGCTGAAGGTCACCCAGCTTACGTCAACCTAAGCAGTGTGGCATCGGCCCCCTGGATCCGCTACAAACTCTTCATGCCGTGGGGAGTCCCAAAGTTCTCCGGCTTGGCAGTCGGAGCAATCTCTGCGGGATTTTTCTGCGTAATGATCGAATCGATAGGAGACTACCATAACTGCTCCTTCGCGGCGGGAATAGACGATCCGACTCCTGAACAGATCAACAGAGGCATCGGCGCCGAAGGGATAGGCTGCGCCATCTCAGGAATTTTAGGGTCCGTCGGCACCACCTCCTACACTGAAAACATCGGACTGATAGGGCTCACCGGAGTCGCCAGCAGACACGTGGTAAGGGCCGGGGCTGTGATCCTGATCCTCCTCTCACTCGTCGGAAAACTGGGAGCCCTAATAGCGACAATGCCCTCCCCTGTAATAGGCGGAGCGTACATAACCCTCTTCGGCACGATCGGTGCGCTCGGGATCCAGAACCTCATGAGGGCGGATATGGGAAGCCAGAGGAACGTCCTTATCGTAGGATTCTCCTTCCTGATGGCGCTTGGACTGCCCGGCTGGGTCGAGCCGAACCAGGCCCTTTTCACCGGAGCGCTCGGCAGTACCTTCGGGGGCATGATCTGGGCTATCATGAAGACACCGATGGCTGTTGCAGGAGTCCTTGCCGCAATATGCGACAACATCATCCCCGGGACCGACGAAGAGCGCGGGATCAAAAAACAATAAGTTAAGACAGCAGAGATCACATAAGATCATTTCGGGATCCCTATGTTTCGGGGGTCCCGAAATTTTGCATTCTGATATTTAATTAATCCCCTCTTTAAACTATAATTGTTATTCGGGTGTCCCATCTTAAAAGCAGATCTGGCAAAAAAAATCGACGTTCATCACATACACGGCATTATTTAAGACTGCATTCAAATCAAACAGGAAGGTGCTGCGGCCTTAATGGAATTTTCACAGAAAAAAAAGAGGTTCATTGTCATTGGAATAGCCATTCTTATCCTAACGGTATATTTTGTTCCTCTGGGATGGCACGGACTCCTTGAGCCGGATGAAGGAAGGTACCCCGAGATCCCCAGGGAAATGGTCGAATCGGGGGATTTTGTAACTCCCAGGCTGAACTACGTAAAATATTTTGAAAAACCTATACTCCTATATTGGATGAATGCCGCAAGCTTTATGGCTTTGGGCGAGAATGAGTTTGCTGCCCGCTTTCCTACTGCTCTCAGCGGAGTTCTGGGAGCGCTTGTAACTGCCCTTCTCTGTTCTGCAGTCTTTGGCAGAAGGGCCGGTGCGATAGCAGGTGCAGTGACCGCACTCTCCCTTTTATATTTTGCCATCGGGACTATAACGCTTACCGACATGCCTCTCTCGCTTTTTTTAACTGCGGCGCTTTCTGCCTTTTATTATGGGCATATCAAAAACGACAAAAGGTGGTTCCTCGCCTTTTACGCATCTGTGGCACTGGGATTGCTTGCAAAAGGGCTGGTCGCGATAGTCCTGCCGGCCGGGATAATTTTCTGGTACATCATTTTTACAAAAAAATGGCGCCTTATCCTTGATGCACTTTACCTGCCCGGAATAGCGCTCTTTTTCTTAATAGCTTTCCCCTGGTTTTACATGGTCAGCCGTGAGAACCCTGATTTCCTTTATTTCTTCTTTGTAAGGGAACATTTCCTGCGCTATGCGACAAAAATACACAGCCGCTATGAGCCATTCTGGTTTTTCATACCGATGATCCCCTTAGGTCTGATGCCCTGGACCGGGTTTTTCTTCTCCCTTTTCAGCAAAGAGAGCGTTCTGAGGTCTCCTTCAGACAAAAAAATGAAGGATGCAAATATTTATATGCTGTCATGGTTCACGGTCATCTTTGTGTTTTTCTCACTTTCAAGTTCAAAACTTATCCCCTACATCGTCCCCTGCTTCCCTCCTCTTGCTATACTCATAGCATCTGATATCGACAGGATGATCGAACGCAGGAAATGGCACGGGAAAGCGCTGATTTTCGCCATTGTCTCCGGAGGTCTCTTTTCCGCCGCTTTGATCGTATATACGTTTGTCGGAGGCAGAGTTGATCAATACGAGGCACTGCCGGTAGCTCTTGCGATTTCTGCGGGCCTGCTCATTGGACCGCTCCTCGCAATTTTTTTAACAAGAAAGGGAGACAGAACTGCCTACGAAAAGGCTGTAACAGCTCTGTGTCTCTCTGCCGTGGTCTATATCGCTGCTCACTACGGCATATACGACATGATGGGACATTCACGTTCCACCAAAGGCATCTCTGAAGTGATAATGAAGGAAAAGCTTCCTGACGAGACCATCGCTGTTTACGGCGAGATCCTCCAGGGGATACCCTTTTATACCAAACAGCGCGTAATGCTCATAGACAGTATGGGAGAGCTTGAGTTTGGCGCAGGAAAACCGGAAGGTAAGGGCTGGTTCCCCACCGCTGAAGAGTTCCTGCCTGAATGGAAGTCTAAAAAGCGCGAATTTGTACTTGTAATAGAAAAAGAGAGGCTCCATGGTCTTTTTGAAGATGGGAAGACCTATGAAACAAAAAAAATCGAGCATGATGACTATATTATTCTTTTCAACAGGAGGCCCTAAAAAATGAGAAACGATTTCCTCCCTTTTGCAAAACCATCAATAGCAGAAGATGCAATAAATGAGGTAGTGGAGTCTATACGTTCGGGCTGGCTCGCAATGGGTCCCAAAACTATCCGTTTCGAAGAAAACTTTTCAAAATACACCGGTGCTTCGTGGTCCCTGTCGGTAAATTCAGCCACAGCCGGACTTCACACAGTCTTGCTTGCCCTTGGCATAGGACCGGGCGACGAGGTGATAACCACCCCGATGACGTTCGCGGCTACAGTGAACACGATAATGTTCGTGGGAGCGAAGCCCGTCCTGGCAGACATCGACAGGAACACACTGAACATTGACCCTGACAGAATCGAAAAGGCAGTTACTAAAAATACAAAGGCGATAATACCTGTACATTTCGCGGGAATGCCGTGCGACATGGACAGGATAGAAGCAATTGCAGAAAAATATGACCTCGCTGTGATAGAAGACGCCGCACATGCCCTGGGAGCATCTTACAAGGGCAGAATGATCGGTGCAGACAGGGGAAAACGCAGGGCATCGGTATTCAGCTTTCACCCCACGAAAAACATAACTACGGGCGAAGGCGGCATGATTTGCACCGGAGACGAAGAAATGGCTGAAAAAGCAGCCGTCCTGAGGCAAAACGGTATGTCCAAAGGGGCCTGGAACAGGTACGCGGCAAAGGGAAGTGCCAACTACGACATATTCTTCCCGGGTCTGAAATATACGATGATGGACATCCAGGCAGCTATAGGAGATTCACAGCTGAGAGAACTCGCGTCATTCAATTCAAGAAGAAAAGAGATCGTCTCTTTCTATATGGAAGAACTTCCAAAAGCCAAAGGACTGATCCTTCCAAAACCTGCACCATGGGAGCACGAGCACAGCTGGCACATTTTCACTCCCTTCATTGATATCGACAGCCTGGAGATGTCCAGGGACGATTTCATGTCTGAAATGAAAAAGAGAAATATAGGAACGGCCCTCCACTATCAGGCAATACATCTTTTCACCTGTTACAAGGAAGCGACCGGACTGGACAGGGGAAGCCTGCCTGAGGCCGAGTACGTCTCCGACAGGATAGTTTCGCTCCCTCTCTTCCCTGCAATGACAGACAAAGACGCGAGGGACGTTGTCGAGGCCATTTTCGAAGTCTGCGGAAAGAAGAGCTGATATATGAAACCTGAGATATCAATTGTAATACCTGCCTATAACGAAGAAGAATCGCTCCACCCGCTGTTCGGGAGCCTCTACCCTGTCATGACGGACATGGGCAGGCCCTTCGAAATTATTTTCATAAACGACGGAAGCAAGGATTCGACGCTTGGAATACTGTACGACCTATATGTTTCACATCCTGAAGTCAGAGTGATAGACCTCAACGGAAACTTCGGACAGCACATGGCGATAATGGCAGGATTCGAGCATGTGCGGGGGGACATTGTTATAACCCTCGACGCAGACCTCCAGAACCCACCTGAAGAGATACCCAATATAGTTGCCAAAATGGACGAGGGGCATGACCTAGTCGGAACATACAGGAAAGGAAGACAGGATCCCCTCTTCAGAAAAGTGGCATCCAAAATGGTCAACAGGATCACCAACAGGATCGCAAGACTGAACATCAGAGACTATGGCTGCATGCTGAGAGGGTACAGCAGAAGGATCGTTGAGATAATAAATATAAGCAGGGAGTCTACCACCTTCATACCGGCGCTCGGGCAGAAGTTCGCAGCCAACCCGATAGAGATACCGGTGGCGCACAGGGAGCGCGAGATGGGCACATCAAAGTACGGGATCTTCCAGCTCATAAGGCTCAATTTTGACCTTATGACAAGCTTCTCGATAGTACCGCTCCAGTTCGTTACGATGGCAGGCATGCTCATCTCCCTGCTCTCTTCCCTCCTAGTCCTTTACATGCTTATCAGGCGTCTCTTCATCGGACCTGAAGCGGAAGGGCTCTTCACACTCATGGCAATACAGTTCATGCTGACCGGCATAACGCTTTTCAGCCTTGGGATAACCGGCGAATATGTGGGCAGGATCTACCGGGAAGTTAGCCGGAGACCCAGGTACTCTGTCAGGAAGATATTTGAGCATGAAGCCGGAGAATAACAGCAGGCCCAGGATAGCGGTATTTGCATACAGCGAGGTCGGAAGTGCCTGTCTTGATGACCTTATAAAAGACGATGCGAATGTCGTTGTTGTGTATACTCACGAGGACGATCCAGGCGAAGAGATATGGTTCCGCTCGGTAAAAGAGACGGCCCTCAATAATTCCATAGAAGTCCGAATTCCTTCAAAGATCGACAGCATGGAGACAGATCATTTGAGACAGATAGGGCCTGAACTGATCTTCTCATTCTACTACAGGGCGATGATACCCAAAGAGGTGCTGGATATACCCAGGCTTGGGGCTTACAATATCCACGGCGCACTCCTCCCTAAATACAGGGGGCGCGCCTGCGTGAACTGGGCAGTGATAAACGGAGAAAAGGAAACAGGGGCTACCCTACACGTAATGACGGAGTTTGCCGACAGGGGAGACATAATAGCGCAAAAGTCTGTCCCGATAAATTTTGAGGACACCGCTCACGATGTTTTTCTCAAGGTTACAGAAGCATCACGGGAAATATTGCTCTCCTCACTTCACTCACTTGAAAAAGGGACTGCAAAAAGATACCCTCAGGATGAGTCTAAGGCGACAAAATTCGGAAGACGCAGGCCTGAAGACGGAGAAATTGACTGGAATAGATCTGCCGGTGAAATATATAACTTTGTAAGAGCGCTTACACATCCTTTCCCGGGTGCATTTACGCACTGGGAAGGCAAAAAGTTTTTTATATGGAAAGCTCTCCCGGCCGAGGGCATATTTGAGCCGGGAAAAATAAAATCAGAGTCGCCGATGCTTGTAGGCACCGGCAGCGGATTGCTGAGGGTGCTTAGGATACAGCCTGAGGGCGGACCTGAAAGGGATGCTTAAAAATATGAAAAAAATACTTATTACCGGAATAAACGGCTTCATCGGAACTCATCTGCTTGAAGCCCTCTGCAGGGACGGCAAATGGGAAGTCCAGGGCTTTGACCTCAGGTCTGACAACCTAGGACCTTTCATGGATCATCCAAATTTCAAATTCACAGCAGGAGACATCTTCAAAGACGGAAAATGGCTCGAAGAGCAGGTGGGATCGTCAGATATAGTATTGCCGCTGGCCGGCATTGCAAAACCTGCCTATTATCTGCAGAAACCGATCTGGACATTCGAACTTGATTTTGAGCAGAACCTGAAAATGGTAAGGCTATGTTCAAAATATAAAAAAAGAATAATTTTTCCCTCCACTTCAGAAGTCTACGGAATGAGCGGAGACAGCAGCCTTAAAGAGGACGAAAGTCCCCTGATCACAGGCCCGATAAACAAAATGAGATGGATATACAGCTGCAGCAAGCAGATGATGGACAGGCTCATATTCGCATACGGGCAGGAGGAAGGACTCAGTTTCACCCTCTTCAGGCCTTTCAACTGGGTCGGCCCCCGACTTGATACGTTCAGGGACGCAAGCGAAAATAAGGCACGTTCCGTAACACAGATGATATACAACGTCCTTAACAGCGGAAAGATCTCTCTTGTCAACGGAGGCGAACAGAGAAGGAGCTTTACCTGGGTAGGCGACGGGATCGAGGGACTTGCCGCGATAATTGAGAATAAGGACAACAAGGCGGAAGGCCAGATATTCAACATTGGCAACCCGGACAACAACTACTCGATCAGGGAGCTTGCCGAGATGCTTATCAACGAGATGAAAAAATTCCCGGTCTACCGTGAAAAAGCTGAAAAGGCAGAGCTTGAGATCATATCAGCGGATGCCTATTACGGAAAGACATATGACGACATGCAGAACCGACTCCCATCAGTGGAAAAAATGGAGACCCTCCTTGGATGGAAACCGCGGACCGGAATGCGTGAGCTTCTGAACCGAACGATCAGCTGGTACGCGGACAGAGAAAACCTGGATTGAAAAAGCTCGCGATCAAAGTCGACATAGATACTTTGCGGGGATACCGGGAAGGTGTCCCTCAGATGCTTGACCTCTTTAAAAAACATGGTATAAGGGCATCGATATTTTTCTCATTCGGGCCGGACAATTCAGGAAAAGCGATCAGAAGGATATTCCGAAAGGGCTTTGTTTCCAAAATGATGAGGACAAAAGCTCCTTCCACCTACGGGATCAAGACGCTGATGTACGGGACTCTCCTTCCTGCGCCGATGATAGTCCCTTCCGCACCTGATATCTTTGTCCGTGCCTCTGATGAGGGACATGACTGCGGTGTACACGCCTGGGATCACGTCTATGTACAGGATGAGCTGCCGGGGATCGGCAAAAGCGAATTCCTTTCGCTTTTTGAAAGATCCTCTGAGATGTTTGAACGACTCTCAGGCAAAAAACCCCTTTCCTGTGCAGCGCCGGGATGGCAGATATCCCCCGTCAGCCTTGAAGTACAGGAGGAAGCAGGACTTGAATACTGCAGCGACACGAGGGGGCACTCTCCCTTCATCCCTGTATTCAGGGGAAGGACATATTCACCTGTACAGATCCCCACTACACTTCCAACGATGGACGAGATACTGGGACTTCCCGGTATAGACGACGATTCCATAGGGGATGTGTGGCTTAAAGGCATGGACAAAGAGTGGAACGTTCTCACTGTACACGCTGAGATGGAAGGGCTTTCAAAAATAGGTGTCTTTGAGAAATTTATTGTCAAGGCAAAGGAAAACGGGGCAGTATTCCATACTTTGGCGGACTACGCAAGAGACTCGGCCCCTATGGAAGAAAACATCAGGATAGGCACTATGACCGGACGGGCGGGTACTCTCGCACTACAGGAGGAGAAATAAATATGGACAGGATAAGCCTTTTGCTCCTTATTGCCTCAGCAATGACAAATGCTCTGGGCAGCACTGTCATGAAGCACGCCTACGGAGGCGACACCTCTATTGTCTCTTCCGGACTTATCACAGGCATACTCAAGATCCTTCTCAACCCCTGGATAATCATCGGGCTCGGGATGTTCGGGGTATCGTTCTTTTTTATGGCTGCGGCGCTCTCCAGGACTGATCTTACTCTTGCATACCCAATGATGTCCGGACTTGTTTATATCATCCTGCTGTTCGTCGGCTTCTTCATTTTTAAAGAAAAAATCACAGTGCTGAGGATAATGGGCATCGGAGCTATCCTCCTGGGTATTACGATGCTTACGATAAAAAGTTGAGGGGGATCTTTTGATATGAGGATCTGTTTTGTTGGCACCGGCTATGTGGGTCTCGTAACGGGGACCTGCTTTGCTGAAAAGGGCAATGATGTCTGCTGCGTCGACATCGACAAAAAAAGGATCGAAGACCTCAAGCGAGGAATAATACCCATATACGAGCCCGGACTTGGAGATCTTGTGAAGAAAAACATGAATGAAGGCAGACTGACCTTTTCAACAGACATCAAAGAAGGGCTTGAAAACGCCCAGCTCTGCTTCATTGCTGTCGGGACACCACCCTCAAGCGACGGAAGCGCTGACCTTGCACAGGTACTCAACGCACTGGACAGTATAGGCTCGTGCATTGACCATTCATGCTTCATAGTTGTCAAGTCAACAGTGCCGGTAGGCACAGGCACACTCCTCTGGAAGCGCATAAGAGCCCACATGCATGAAAGAGGGCTTGAGAAGATAAACCTCGAAGTCCTTTCAAACCCCGAATTCCTAAAGGAAGGGATGGCAATTGAAGACTGCCTACACCCTGACAGGGTAGTTGTGGGAGCAGTCTCTGAAGAAGCCCGTTCGATAATGCGCGAACTATATGCGCCATTTGTTACTGAAGACCGTTTGTTCCTTATGGACCCCTCTTCGGCAGAGATAACTAAATACGCGGCAAACGCGATGCTGGCCTCAAGGATCAGCTTCATGAACGAGATCGCTCAGCTCTGCGACAAAGTTGGGGCGGACGTCCTCTCTGTAAAGGAGGGCATAGCCTCGGACAGGCGCATAGGAAGCTTTTTTCTGAACGCCGGCTGCGGCTACGGTGGCTCATGCTTCCCTAAAGACGTACAGGCCCTTTGCCACATTGGAGAGGGACAGGGACTTGATATGACAATGGTTTCGGCAATAGACAAAGTAAACCGCAAGCAGAAAGAGCTGCTTCAGCTGATGATAAGGGAAAGGTTCGGCAGCGATATGGAAGGCCTTACCATCGCAGTTATGGGCCTTGCCTTCAAGCCCCATACCGACGACATGAGAGAGGCTCCCTCGATCTCTCTGATCAGAGGCCTCATAGACTGCGGAGCATCAGTGAGGGCATATGACCCCATAGCCATGGAACAGGCAGGCATGCTGCTCCCCAAGGATGTAACGTTTGCCGACGGCATCGAAACTCTGGTCGACGGCGTGGACGCGGCAGTTCTGGTGACCGAGTGGCCGGAGTTCAGGTCCCTCGACTGGGACAACCTTGCGCCATTGATGAAGTGCAGGATCGTATTCGACGGCAGGAACCTCTATGCCCCGGCAGAAATGAAGGGCAAGGGCTTTGAGTATTACTGCATAGGAAGGAACTGCAGGCCCCAGATGCAGTTTGACCAGCGCGGCTGCACAAAAAATATAAATGACAAAAAAGGACAGAGATGAGATGACATACCGTTCAAAAGAACTCGGACTCTTTTCAGGCAAGGGATCTTCTTCACGAAGGGCCATCTACAAGGGCTGCGGCTACGATGACGGAGACCTTAGCAAACCGCTGATAGGAATAGTAAACACTGCCAACGACGCGGGCCTCGGGCATGTACATCTTGACAGGCTGGCAAACCGTGTCAGGGCAGGGATCCTCCAGGCCGGAGGGACGCCCTTTGAATTCGGCACGATAGCAACATGCGGCGCGGTGCCGATCGGGATGCCCCACTTCAGGTATGAACTGGTGATAAGGGACGTCATCGCTTCATCGGTAGAGATAATGACGGGGGTGCAGCTCCTTGACGGCCTTGTTCTGCTGGCCTCATGCGACAGCATAATACCGGGCGTACTCATCGGAGGCATAAGGTCCGACGTTCCCTGCATAATGCTCACAGGAGGCCCGCAGGAAGTCTGCAAAAGCGAGGGGCGCAGCGTAGTTATGAGCGAGCTGGACCAGCTTGTTTTCGGAGCAGACTACGCAAACGACGAAGCACGCGAAAAGATCAAATACCTGGAAGACCACGTATGCCCCGGACCGGGTGCATGCTCCCTCATGGGTACGGCCAACACGATGCAGATACTGGCCGAAGGCCTTGGCATGGCACTTCCCGGGTCCTCGACAGTTCCTGCTGTATCAGCGGAAAAAGAGAGATACGCAACCCAGACGGGAAGACGGATAGTCGAGCTGGTAAAGGAAAACATCAAGCCGAAAGACATTCTCACAAGGGAGGCGCTCCTCAACGGAGTCATCCTGACCATGGCGCTGGCCGGCTCCACCAATGCGGTGCTCCATCTCCTCAGCATAGCGAGGGAAGTAGGAGTTGAACTTACTCTGGATGATTTTGACAAGCTCTCTGAGACTGTCCCCGTGATCAGCCGAGTGATCCCTACCGGTAAAGCGACCGTGATCGACCTTTACAACGCAGGCGGCGTACCCGCTGTAATGGGCGAGATGAAAGACTTCCTTAACAGGGAGGCCCTCACCGTATCAGGACACTCTGTCGGAGATATCTGCGAGCTGAGGAGGTCATCTGACCACGCTGTGCTCACGACGGCAAAAGAACCGGTCTTCGCAAACGGAGGCATAGCTGTCATCAAAGGCAACCTTTCCCCGAACGGCGCGATATGCAGGACCACAACTATATCTGAGGCGATCAGGGTATTTGAAGGCCCGGCAAGGGTATTCCACTCAGATGAGGAAGCTCATTCCGCTGTCGTCTCAGGCAGGATCAAAAAGGGAGACGTAGTTGTCATACGTTACGAAGGACCAAGAGGAGCACCCGGGATGAGGGAGATGATGATGACTACGGACGCCCTTGTAGGCATCGGAATGGGCCAGGACGTTTTTGTCCTTACCGACGGACGCTTCTCAGGTTTCACCGAGGGCGCGGCTGTAGGGCACATTTCGCCTGAAGCCGCGGCAGGCGGCATCATAGCAGTAGTGGAGGATGAAGACATGATCAGGGTCGACATCCCCGGACGGAGAATAGATCTGCTGCTTCCTGAGGAGACGATAAAAGAGAGGCTTTTGAACTGGAAGCTCCCCCTCAAAAAATCAAAGGGGATCCTTGGCATTTACGCCAAAACGGCCTTGCAGGCCCATCTCGGCGCGATAATAGACGATACGGTCGAAACAGAAGGTCAGGTGACAGGGTAAATGCCCTGTCACCTTTTTTCTATTTATTCTAAAGCTCAAGCATCTTTTCATATTAAATTGCACTTTCTGTTCAAAAAAAGTACTTACAAATAAAACATTTTACAACACGACCAAAGGGGATTAAAATTATCGGGTTGATGCAAACTTTCTGAGAGGGTTTGATAAAATGCAGCTTTTCATTGAACAGCTTCTCAACGGTCTCGCTGCCGGATCCATGTACGCCCTTATCACACTGGGCCTTGCTCTTATATACGGAGTAATGAAGATACTTCACGTCGCCCATGCTTCAGTCTATACAGCCGGCGCATATACGGGACTCTATATCTACACCTCCACGGGCAGCATGCTGCTCGCTTTTGCCGGATCGATGGTTTTCTGCGCAGTTATCGGCGTACTGATCGAACGGCTCATTTACTACCCGCTCCTGAAATATCCGCCCTATGTGCCGCTTATCAGCAGCATAGCGCTGCTGATCGCCATCGAGGAGCTATGCAGGCTGGTTGCAGGCCCCGAGGTTCGCACATTCCCGGCAGAACTCCCTTTCCCTTCGCTCTCAGTATTCGGAGTTGCCATATCGTCCACCCTGACCGCCATATATTGCATCTCCTTTACCGTACTCCTAATCCTGTGGCTGCTTATGACAAAAACAGAACTGGGACTCGCGATGAGGGCGGTATCACAGGACATGGAAACGGCCTCCTCTTTCGGTGTCAATACCCAGGTGACCATAGCCCTTACATTTGTCATAGGATCGGCCATAGCAGCCGTGGCGGGGATACTTGTGGGGATCTACTACAACCAGGTCTATCCGATGATGGGACAGGTGCCTGCATACAAAACTCTGGCTTTCATAGTTGTCGGCGGCATGGGATCGGCTCCCGGAGCGGTGCTTGCCTCAATGCTCCTCGGACTCGCCGAGACCTTCCTCATAGGTTACGCGAACATTCCGATGCCGAGGGATGCCCTCGCCTTCATAGCCATGATAATCATACTGATGTGGCGTCCGACCGGACTTATGGGAAAGAGATAGGGGGCGCGTCATGAGCATCTACATGATAAATGTGGCAACACAGATAATCATCCAGGCCATTGCCGCATGCGGCCTTAACATCATAGTAGGCCACGCCGGACAGATATCTCTGGGTCATGCGGCTTTTGTCGGGATAGGAGCATACTCGAACGCGATGCTCACGACCGCGGGAGGCCTTACCTTCTGGCAGGCCCTCCCGGTGTCGCTTCTGATAGTCGGCATAGTAGGACTTCTATGCGGCCTTCCGAGCCTGAGGGTAAAGGAAGATTTTCTGGCTATCACTACCATTGGAATAAACTTCATCGTAGTAGCTGTCTTCCAATACACTCCGGCATTGGGCGGCGCGCTCGGAATAGGCGGGATACCAAATGTCGAGTTTTTCGGCATGACCATAAAGGCAAGGCCCTTTTTCTGGCTCTGCTTTTGCTGCCTGGCTCTTGTACTGGCAATATCCAGGCTTTTCACAAAATCGTGGCTCGGACTCTCCTGCTTTGCGATAAGGGAGGATGAGACAGCGGCATCGAGCATGGGCGTATCACCGGTAAGGGCCAAACTCTCCGCCTTCGTACTGGGAACACTGATGGCAGGCCTTTCAGGCATACTTTACGCCCACTACATGAAGTTTATCAGCGCCGATTCCTTCACCTTCCCCTTCTCGGTCACGCTTCTCTCGATAACTGTCGTCGGCGGGCTCGGGACTTTCTGGGGGCCGGTTGTAGGTGCGGTGGTACTTGGTATTCTTCCCGAGGTCTTCAGGCCCCTTGTCGATTACAGGATGTTTCTTTACGCAGCACTCCTTCTCATGATGATAAGATTCCTGCCGGGCGGGCTCCTCGGCAGCTCCGACCTTCTTTCTGTAAAGAACCTCAGAAAAAGAAAAGCGGCAGCAACTAAAGGAGGGGATAAAAGTTGACCGATAAGATCCTCTCTGTAAAGGACCTGTCCATAAATTTCGGGGGACTCAAAGCGGTGGACAATGTCAGCTTTGAGATCGGCAGGCAGGAGATCCTTGGGCTGCTCGGCCCTAACGGGGCAGGCAAAACTACCTGTTTCAACATGATATCGGGGGTCTACAAGCCGACCTCGGGAGAGATATGGCTCAACGGAAGGCGGACTGACGGCCTGCCTGCACATCAGATGGCCTCACTTGGAGTAGGAAGGACATTCCAGGTGGTCAAACCATTCAGCGGGCTCAGTGTCGGACAAAATGTCATAGTCTCGCTTGGAATGCCCAATTATAAGAATTTCATACGTTCATGCAGATTCTGGCATACCAAAGCCAACGTCATGGCGGCCAATGACATCCTTAAAACCGTTGGGTTGGAACGGGAAGCTTCAACAAAGGCGGGACTGCTCCCCCTGGGAAATCTGCGAAAACTTGAGATAGCAAGGGCTCTCGCACTTAAGCCCGCGCTCCTTCTTCTTGACGAATGCTTTTCAGGCCTGAGACACGAAGAGATAAAAGTGATCGAGGATCTGATAAAAAAGATAAGGGAACAGGGAGTCTCGATACTTCTGATCGAACACAACATGCGTGTCGCCATGGGGCTTTCCGACCGGGTGGTCGTGCTGGATCACGGGAGGAAACTCGCAGAGGGCACTCCGGCGCAGGTATCTTCCGATCCTGCAGTCATAGAAGCATATCTGGGGAAGGGAGAGGGTGCCGATGTTGCTTGAGGTCAAGGATCTCTCCATTTCATACGGGGACATAGAAGCGGTCCACGGCATAAGCTTCGATGTCGAAAAGGGCGAACTTATCTCGATAATCGGGGCAAACGGCGCAGGCAAGTCGACCACGCTCAGGGCGCTCATGGGAGTCCAGGAAGTCAGGTCTGGCAGGATAACCTTTGAAGGAAGGGACATCACTCATATGCCTGCTCACAAAAGGGCACGCCTTGGCATAAGGATCGTCCCCGAAAGGGCAAGGTGCTTCCCTCAGCTTACGGTATTCGAAAATTTGCGGATGGGCGTATACGGCGAACAGGCTGCTCTCAAAAAGCAACTTGACGGCATATACGAACTTTTCCCTGTGCTCAGGGAAAGGAGCAGGCAGTATGCCAGCACTCTTTCCGGCGGAGAGCAGCAGCAGCTTGCGATCTCTCGTGCCCTCGTCTCTTCCCCGAAGCTGCTTTTGGTAGACGAAGTATCGATGGGCCTCATGCCCAAGCTTGCTGCCCAGGTATTTGAGGTCCTCCGGGCACTCAATAAGGAGAAGGGACTCACGATACTGCTGGTCGAACAGAACGCACTCTCGTCGCTGAAGATCTCAGACAGGGGATACGTTCTGGAAACCGGAAACATAGAAATAGAGGGATTGTCTTCAGACCTCATCAGCGACAGCAGGGTGAGGGAGGCGTATCTGGGCTCATAGCATTTGTGCATTTCGGCAGACCTTTTGCAGCCTGCCTTATCAATCAAAAGGGGGAGTCAAAATGAGTAAATTTTTCAAATTGATCGCGCTCGTTTCATGTCTTGCCGTTCTTTGCTTCTCTGGGACCGCATTTGCCGCAGACACAATTAAGGTCGGCATGCTTGCCCCGCTTACTGGATTCGCCGCTGCAGACGGATTCAGCGCGTACGAGTCAGTGAAGCTTGCAGTTGAAAAGGTCAATGCCGGAGGCGGAGTCCTTGGCAAAAAGGTCGAGCTAATATGCTATGACGATGCAGCAGACCCCAAACAGTCCGTGCCCCTTGCGCACAAACTTATCGGACAGGACAGGGTAGCGGTGTTCGTTGCAGGATCATACAGCCTTCCGACAAGAGCCGTATCCGCCATTTTTAATGACGCAGAAATACCGCTCGTATCAGCCTATGCCCTCCACCCCGACATCACCAAGGGAGACTTTACTTTCAGGAACGGATTCCTTGGTACAGTTGAGGGAAAAGGGGCGGCTTACACAGCAGTGACCCTCCTGAAGGCAAAAAAGATCGCTCTGATCGTCAGCGACAATGACTTTGGGACTACCCTCACCCAGGGCTTCGAAGAGTTCATGAAGGATCATCCCGAAGCCAAGATAGTATCTCACCAGAAATATCCGATGAGCGAAAAGGATTTCAAACCCTACCTTTCAAAGATGAAGGCAGCTGAGCCGGATGCGGTCTTCTTCAGCGGATACTATTTCCAGGTAGGACCTGCGATGAAGCAGGCAAAAGAGATGGGCATAAAGGTCCAGTTCATAGGAGAAGAGGGGGCTGACTCGCCAAAGACGATAGAGATCGCCGGAGATGCAGCCGAAGGTTTCATCATGGTCACAAACCTCAACAGGGATGACAAACGCCCCTTTGTCCAGGAATTCCTGAAGGCATACCGTGAACGTCACAAGATCGAGCCTGACATGGTCGGTGCATCTGCATACGACGGATTTATGCTCCTCGTCAACGCCATCAAGCAGGCCAAGTCGACTGAAGGTCCTGCAGTGGCGAAAGCCCTGGCAAAAACAGCAAACTATGACGGCCTTACAGGACTCATCAAGGGCTTCACACCTGAAGGCGAAGTCGTAAAGCCGGTCCAGGTCCAGACGGTCAAGAACGGCCTCTTCCGTTACTACGGAGTCATAACGGATCCGAAACTTATCACGCCCAACAAATAAACTGCCGACGGACAGGAAGCAGGAGCCGGTCTCATTTCGGGACCGGCTCCTTTTTTAACTTTTTATTTTACCTGCCTCTTTGAGGAGCGCCCTTGCTGTAGGCGTCACTGCGAGGCCGCCTCTTGAAGTCTCACGGAGCGAAGGAGGGATCGACCTTCCTATCTGGCCCATCGCGTCGATGACCTCGTCTGCGGGGATCAGGGAAGTTACTCCGGCAAGGGCCATATCGGCGGCAAGCGCGCCAACCGCCACGAGGAGGCCGTTCCTCTTTATGCAGGGAGACTCCACTAGCCCTCCGACAGGATCGCAGACCAGTCCAAGCACTGATTTCAGCGTAAGTGCGACAGCGTTCGACACCGCGTCGCAGCTTCCTCCCCTCAGATAGACCAGAGCTGAGGAGCCCATTGCCGCTGCTGCCCCGCACTCAGCCTGACACCCTCCCTCAGCGCCGGCGAGCGTAGCCCTGTTCGCTATGATCTCCCCCACAGCCCCCGCCACGATAAGGGCTTCGGTCAGCGTTCTGTCTTTGTCAGCCACATCCTTCCCGTAGAACTCCTCCCACGAAAAGAGCATCCCAGGCAGTATGCCGCAGCTTCCGGCAGTCGGAGCCGCCACTATCCTTCCCATTGAGGCGTTATATGAAGCAACTTCAAGGGCTATCGCGGATGCTCTCAGAAGGAAACCGCCGCACATGCCGCCCTTGTCGGAATACTCCCTTATCAGTGATCCCGTTTCACGTACCAGCCTGCAGGGGTTGGTGTTCCTTCTCGCCTCTTCGGCAGAGCGGCGCATGTCTTTGAGCCTTGAAGATATAATATCGAATATCTCATCCGGGGAAACTCCCGTTGCCTCAGAATCTGCGGCAAGGACAGCCTCATGGAGATCCGTATCAAGTTCATCTGCCAATTTTGCAAGATCCTGCAATGATCTCATAACGCCACCCCCGGTATTGAAATCACCCTGACTATAGCCTGATGGACATGTTTTATCTCTTCAGGCGTCACTGCGGGTTCCCTGCCGTCAAGTTCAAGGACCATCGTCGCAAGGCCTCCCCTGCTGTCCCTGTGGAGCTTCATCGTCGCTATGTTGATCCCATGTGAGGAGAGGTATGTCGTGACCGCACCGACTACTCCATGGACATCCCTGTTCATGATTATTATGACGGGCAGCAGGCAGGAGACATCGACCTCGAAACCATCAAGCTCCTGAAGTGACACAGCACCTCCTCCAAGGGAGGCGGCTGTTGCATCCATCCTTCTTCCCCCGTCATCCCATAACTCTATCCTCACTGAGTTTGGATGGGCGCCCTCAAGGTCTTCCTCATAAAAATTAAAATTCATCCCCGACCTGAGCGCAAATTCCCTTCCGTCCCTGACCTCCGGGTCGTCGGGCGCGTACCCCAGCAGACCGGCCAGGATGGCTTTGTCGGTCCCATGACCCTCTCCTGTGGTCGCAAAGCTTCCCCTCATGTAGATATTTGCGTTTTTGACATCGCTGCCCCAGCAGAGCCTCACTATCCTGCCGATCCGCACCGCTCCCGCCGTATGGCTTGAAGAAGGCCCTATCATTACAGGGCCGATGATATCCCAAAGAGGCATGCGCCCCACCCCCTGTCAAAAGTGATCTGAGTGACCGCACTAATTGTATCAGCAGATGTGCAAACTTGTGAAAGATAACGCTTCTGACAATTTACACTTTTCCGTCTTTTTTCAAAATATGCGGGATCATATTGCGCTTTGTAATAATTGGGTATAGGATTCTGCGAATGTTTGCAAATCAAACGGAGGAATTGTGAATTGAAGAATCATCTCGTAAATACGAAAAGATGGATAATCAGAAAAATTGCGGAATCTTTCTGGGGTGACAATTTCAGACAGGGCATCAAACGTCTCCCCTTTGAAAGGATACCGCCGGGTTCGGAGGCAAGATACCGCTGCTGCGTCTACAAGGAGCGCGCGGTCGTCAGATCCAGGGTACTTGCGGGGCTGGGCTTCAGCGTAGAAGCCGACGATGAAATGACATCGCTTCTCGAATACGCCGATGCCGCAATTAAGAGAAAGCGCCTTGAGGGTCCTCCCCTTACGATCATCGACATCGCCTGCAAGGGGTGCGTAAACTCAAGATATTTTGTCACGGAACTGTGCCAGGGATGTCTGGCCAGACCATGTGAAACTGTATGCCCGTTCGGAGCTGTTACGGTAAAAGAAGGCCATTCATCAATAGACATGAAAAAATGCAGGAACTGCGGAAAATGCAGGGATGCATGCCCCTATCACGCCATCTCCAAAGTCTCCGTCCCCTGCGAGGAAAACTGTCCGGTTGACGCAATAACAAAGGGAGAGCATGGGGTCGCAGAGATCGATTTTACAAAATGCATCAGTTGCGGATGCTGCGTTGCGGCATGTCCATTTGGAGCGGTACTCGAACGTAGCCAGGTCGTAGACATTTTAAAGGCGCTCAGGAGCGGCAGGAAGGTCGTCGCGATCACCGCACCTGCGCTAGTGGGACAGTTCGGTGCATCGCTCGGCAAACTTGTGACCGCGATGAAAAAGCTTGGATTTGCAGATGTGGCCGAGGTAGCTCTCGGCGCGGACAAGACCGCCAGGGAAGAGGCGGAAGAACTGATGGAGAGGCTTTCAAAGGATAAGTCATTCATGACTACCTCATGCTGTCCCGCCTATATCCAAACGGTCAGGAGGCACATGCCAGAGATGCTTCCGCACATATCAGACACACCGACGCCAATGCACTACACCGGCGAGATGGTCAAATCCCGGGATCCACAGACACTGACGGTATTCATTGGGCCGTGTGTCGCAAAGAGACGGGAGGCAATGGAAGATTCATGCGTCGACTACATCATGACCTTCGAAGAGCTCGCCTCTGTATTTGAGGCTGCCGGGATCGATCCCTCTGCATGCGAAGAAGAGAGAGATCTTACCGAAGCCTCCGCAGAAGGAAGGGGCTTCGCGCTTAGCGGCGGTGTAGCTTCAGCCGTAAAGAGCGCCGTCGGTGATGAAATGGAGATAAGGACAGCCTGCATCAACGGAACGAGCAAGTCTGAGATAGCAAGGATGAGAGCCTACGCCAAAAACGGCGGCCCCTTCGATCTGCTTGAGGTCATGACTTGTTCGGGAGGGTGTGTAAACGGAGCGGGAGTGATCAATAGGGAGTCAAAGGCAAGGGAAGAGATAAGGAAGCTCGTCTTGGAGACCAAAAAGCTTGAAACTGAAAAATGATCAAAGTCTGATCCATAACGCGAATGAGCCTGAGTCCGGCATGAGGACCCGGGCTCATTTTTTCCGCGTAGATCCATAAAGAACCTTTCAAGAACACTTAAAAACATGATTTTTGTAATACAATACAAACTTTTTGCTTCGGCTATTGACACTTCTGAAATTTAGAGTATGATTCCACAGCATACGATTAATCAAATTTATATTAATGAATGTCGTTTGTTCATTTTTTTATCTAAAAATGAACTTTTTGGGCAAAATTGAAATAAGTAATTACTTAACAAAGGTTATATTCAGATAATTTAATGACATAAATCAACCCATGTTGATTTATAAATAAAAAAATAAATTATAGGAGGTTGTATATGATGACTGCAATATGTACTGTCTGCGAAGCGAGGATCGATCTGCCGAACGACTGCTCTGAGGGCGAGCTGCTCATCTGCGGGGACTGCGGGACTGAGCTTGAGGTTGTCACCCTTGATCCCATCACGGTTGAGGAAGCCCCTCAGGTCCAGGAGGATTGGGGAGAGTAGCCTTGTCTACACTGCGCATTCTATTCACAAGGCTTCGAGTGGAAGAGAAACTTCTGCGTGAAGCTGCGGTGAAGCAAAACATTCCCTGCGAACTCATAAACGTATCCGACGTATGGTACGGTGATGAGCCTTTCTGCGGCACTGATGATGTCGTACTTGCCAGGTGCGTCTCCCACAACCAGAACGAGGCAGTTGCACAGATACTGGAATCACAGAGGATCAGGGTGGTAAATCCTTCATCTGTAATGGCGGTCTGCGGAAACAAGCTGACCACAAGCATAGCGCTTGCAAAAGCGGGGATCAGCCAGCCTAAGTTCAGGACAGCATTTTCTCCCGAGGCTGCGATCGAAGCTCTTGAAGACCTTGGATACCCGGCAGTATGCAAGCCCGTAAGCGGAAGCTGGGGAAGGCTGCTGGCAAAGATCAACGACCGCGAGGCAGCAGAAGCTGTCTTTGAGCACAAGTCAATGCTGGGAGCGATCCACAACACATTTTACATTCAGGAATACATAGAAAAAGGCGATTATGACGTCAGGGCTTTTGTTGTGAGCGGAGATCCGATCTGCGCCATCACCAGGAAGAGCTCCCACTGGATCACGAACACGGCAAGAGGCGGAGCAGCCTCGAACCTTCCTCTTGACGATGAGATAGGCTCCGTACTCAGATCAGTACACAGTGCGATCGGGGGAGAATTTCTGGCTGTGGATCTCTTCAGGAAAGAGGGAGAATGGCTGGTCAATGAGGTCAACGACGGAGGAGAGTTCAGAAATTCCATCGAACCTACAGGAACAGACATACCTGCGGCAGTTGTAAGGGCTGCATGGGAAAGGAGACCTTCCCGATGAAAAATTTGATGACCGCAGAACATCTTGATCCTAAACAGATATCTGTAAATAAATGCAAGCACGGGATAAAGCGTGGTTGCATTGTGGGCCGTTTGCTTTTGCAGTTCAGTCAGTAACAGTTATTTGTGACATTCTGTAAAGACCGGCCCGCTGCCTGACGAGGAGCGGGTTTTTTGTTGCCATAAATAAAAAATGGGAGGGACCGGAAATGAACAGGAAAATACCTGTGATCATTTGGGGAGCAACGGGATTCACCGGAGGAGAGCTGCTTAGGATAATCGCACGCCACCCTTACATGGAAGTCGTCGGTGCCGTTTCAAGAAGCAAAGCCGGAACACCGATCGGGGCCATACATCCGCACCTGCGTTTTGCGTATCCGGATGTGAATTTCATCTCACCGGAGGAAGGCGGAAATGTCGATGCCGGGCTTGTATTTTTGGCCCTGCCCCACAAGGCCGCGGCAGAAACAGCGAAGAAAAGGCTCTCTGCCGGGCAGAAGGTCGTCGACCTTTCCGCTGATTTCAGGCTCAGGGATCAAGAACAGTACAAAAGGTGGTACGAGACAGAGCATCCCTGCCCCGAACTGCTGGAAGGAGCAGTCTACGGCCTTCCTGAGCTTCACAGGCAGGAAATGTCAAATGCAAGTCTTGTATCCGGAGTAGGATGCAATGCGACATCAGCCATCTTCGCGTTGCTTCCCATCGCAAAGACAGGCCTTATTGAAAGTGCAAGGATCGAATGCCGGGTAGGCTCTTCCGAGGGAGGGGCCGAAGCCAAAGAGGGAAGTTCCCATTCGCTGAGAAGCAGATCGCTCAGAGTTATCTCTCCTTTCCTGCACAGGCACATGGCCGAGGTAATACAGGAACTCCGGCTGCAGGAAGAGAACATAAGCATGACCGTGACAGCCGTTGAGCTTGTAAGAGGGATACAGTGCATAGCTCATGTGACCCTGAGCAAAGCAGTGAGAGAGGCTGATCTGTGGAAACTATACCGTTCACAATGGGCAAACGAGCCATTTGTATCCGTTTCACCGGCAAAACCGGCTCATTTCCGGATACCTGATCCCAGGTTCGTACTTGGAAGCAACAGGGTCCTCACGGGATTTGCCCTCGCCGAAGACGGAAGGCGCCTTATCGCGGCTTCTGCAATAGACAACCTGCTCAAAGGCGCAGCGGGATCCGCAGTACAGTCAGCAAACATAATGTGCGGAACAGATGAAAAAGCCGGGCTTGAAATGATGCCCCTCTACCCTGCTTAAAAGACCTGATATTCGGGTGTCGGAACAGAGATCGAAAGGAAACGGAGGAGAGGTAATGATCGGAGTAGTTAAGATCGGCGGTGCGGAAGGCAACGAACTCGGATCGCTGATGTCAGAGCTGGCTGCAAGGGTGGCCGTCGGCGAAAAGTGGATACTTGTCCACGGCGCAAGCGGAATAATGGACAGGCTCTGCAGGGAACGCGGCGTCGAGATAAGGATAGTGACAAGTCCTTCCGGTTACAGGAGCCGTTACGTAGGAGAAAAAGAGAGGGAACTATTCAGGGAGGCCGCCCTTGCCTATGGGGCAAATATCTCGGAGACACTCGCCTCATTCGGTGCCTCATCGGAGTTCCTCGACCCGGAAAAGACGGAAGAGGTCTTTGCGGATAGAAAGGACATCCTCAGGGAATATTCCGGCGGGAGGACCCGTATTCTGCGGGGCAATTACAGCGGGACGATATCAGGCGTCTCTTCGGAAAAGATACTAGCCGTGACTGAAAAGGGCCGGATCCCTATCCTGCCTCCCCTGGGCCTTGACACCACATCAAAACTTTCGCTTAACATTGACGGCGACCGTCTTGCCGCTTCTGTGGCCGGTTCGGTCCGAGCCGACACCCTTGTGATCCTCTCCAATGTTCCCGGATTGATGAAGGACGTGAATGATCCGGATTCCCTCATAAGGACCCGTACATCTGAGGGTTCCTGGGAAAAACTCGAAGAATATGCGGCCGGCAATATGAAGAGAAAGCTTCTGGCATGCCGTGAGGCCTTTGACCTCGGGGTCCCTTCGATATACCTTGCGGACGGAAGAGTCTCACTGCCTTTGAAAAACGCGGAAGAGGGGAACGGAACATGTCTGACTCTCTAAGCGCCCTTTACGGCGGAAGGGGGATCGCCCTGACCCACGGCAGAGGAAGTCGTGTCTTTGATACGGCCGGGAGGGAGTACCTCGACTTTTTTAACGGACATGGGGCTTCCCTCTTCGGCCACTCCCATCAGCTGCTGATCGAAGCCCTTGAAAATGCATCAAAGGGAATATGGACGAGCGGAGCCGGATTTGAATCACCTGTCCGTGAAAAGCTCGCTGATAAACTTGGCCTGATGCTTGGAGAGGGAAGGGTCTTCCTCTGCAACAGCGGTACGGAAGCCATCGAAGCCGCGCTCAAACTTGTTCTGACACTGAGGAAGGGACGCGGTCGTATACTCGCATGCAGAAGAGGATTCCACGGACGTACTTGCGGAGCTCTCTCGATAACTTTCAACCCCAAATACAGGGAACCTTTCATTCCGCTGATAGGAAAGGCGGAACATTTTTCAATGGAAGACCTCGCTGAAAATATCGACGATGATACGGCAGCTGTCTTTATAGAACCGGTACAGGGCGAGGGAGGGGTCTTTGCCCTTCCTGCAGAAAGAGGAAATAAAATTACCGAAGCGTGCAGAAAACACTCTGTTCTCCTCGTATCCGATGAGATACAGAGCGGCCTCGGAAGATGCGGCGCTGCTCTTGCAAGCAGCCTTACAGGGCTGGCTCCAGACATGGTCTGCCTGGCAAAGGGCCTTGCAGGCGGGATGCCTGCCGGGGCTCTGGTGTGGAAAAAAGAGCTCGGAGACTTTATCCCTCACAGCCATGGCTCCACATACGGAGGGAACGAGCTGACCGCGACAGTTTCTCTGGCTGTCCTTTCAATGGTGATGCACAGTGACCTTCCTGAGAAAGCTGCGAGATCAGGTGAGTTTTTCAGATCCCTAATATCTGCCATAGGAAGCAGCCACATAAAAGATGTCCGCGGTATGGGACTGCTTAACGGGATAGAATTGGACATTCCATCCGTGGGTGTGGTCAAAGCACTGCAGGAGAACGGTCTTCTTTCCCTTACAGCAGGACCCCGGACTTTAAGGTTTCTGCCCTCATTTGCAGCAGAGGAAAAGGACTTTGGAGACGCGGCACTTATACTGGCAAGGACGCTGGAGGGTTTCTGATATGGGTCTTCCCGAATCAGCCAGGCTCCTGGCAGACCTTGTAGCTGTCCCCAGTCCGACCAGGCATGAGGCTGATGCTGCAAGGATGCTCGCAGACAGGCTCCCTCGCTTTGGATGGAGCGGCTCGCACCTTGACGGAGCGGGCAGTGTTGTCGCAGAGCGGGGAACAGGGGATAAGGAGCTTGTCCTGCTGAGCCACATCGATACAGTGCCGGGAGGGCCTGAGGTCATGATAAGCGACGAGGTCATCCGGGGACGCGGAAGCGTTGACGCAAAGGGCCCCTGCTGCGCAATGGCCGTGGCGGGTGGCGCCGTCCCCGTGCCGGAGGGATGGAGGATCACCTTTGTTGCAGCGGTAGGAGAAGAGATCGATTCAAAGGGAGCAAGGTTCCGTATGCCCCTTCACTCCCCCGAAGCATGCGTAATAGGTGAGCCGACAGGGAGCGACGGCGTTGCGATCTCCTATAGGGGCAGGATACTCTTTGACATAAAGGGCGAGGACGACGGAGCGCACAGGTCAGGAAGTCCCGGTCCCATTACTGATTCAGTCATGGCTGCATCTTCCATCATAGACATAACCAGAAACATGGGTAAAGGTTACTCTGTCGCGATAATGGAAATGGAAGGACATGAAGCCGGCAAAAGAAGCGCCAGCATAACCATGGATCTCAGAACTCCCCTGGGGGCCGATCAGGAAGAGCTCGAACTCATGATAAGAGAGACCTCAGCTGCATTTGGGGTCAGATCAGAAATAATAGAGTATGTGCCTCCCTACGGCGTCCACAAATCTGATCCCGTAATAAGGGCCTTCAGGAATGCTATACGTGACTGCGGCGGCACACCGAGAGTGCTGGCCAAGCAGGGAACATGCGATTTCAATGTGCTTTCCCCCTGGGGCTGCCACATGGGAGCATACGGTCCCGGCAACTCAATATACGACCACAGTTCCAATGAACAGATCCCCGTCTCTGAATACCTGAAGGGGATCGAGGTCCTGAAGCTCGCGCTTCCGAGAATAATGGCATCAATATGAGAAGCGGGCGGGGATCTGCCCGCGGCAAGCGATTGGCGAGCAGTTGGCGAGCAGTTGTAAAAGCGGTCAAACTATAGTCAAACAATTGTCAAACAGTAGTCAAACGATCGTAGGGGGCAAGAACCTGACCCTTTCCGTCGTCCCCCAGTGCTTCCATCGGGAGAGCACCGTTTTCCGTAAGGAAAATTTTTTAAACGGACCTTAGTGCTCGAAGCATTTCTAGTGCGCTTTGAGATCGGGGACGACGGGGATGGGTGATTTTACGGTTTTAAGCTTTGACGACCGCTTAGCAACTGCTTAGCCATTGCTCAGCAATGTCCTTAAATCCATTGCTTGCCAACTGCTCGCCGCGGCATCTTCGCGCCGCACTTGCCGATTGCAGTTAAGGCCCTACTATTTCTTAGCCCCCAGATACTTCTCCCAGTCCTTGTTGAACTGATCTATCCCCTTCGCTGTCAGGGGATGTTCAAACATCATTTTGAGTACTTTGAAAGGTACAGTGGCAATGTCCGCACCGGCCTTTGCAGATTCAAAGACATGGGCGGGATGGCGCAGGCTCGCCGCGATTATTTTCGTCTCTATCCCGTAGATATCGAATATCCCTGCTATGTCCCTTACAAGCTGCATTCCGTCTTCACCGATGTCATCCAGGCGCCCTACGAAGGGGCTGACATAAGTTGCTCCCGCGGCAGCCGCCAAGATGGCCTGGTTAGCTGAAAAGATCAGTGTCACGTTGGTTTTGATGCCCTCTTTCGCAAGCTCTTTCACGGCCCCCAATCCATCCGGACAGAGCGGGATCTTTACCACTACGTTAGGATCTATCTTAGCGATCACTTTTGCTTCCTCGATCAGCTTATCTTTTTCAAGCGACACGGCTTCAGCACTCACAGGTCCCTTGACTGTCTCAGCTATCTCGCGCACGCGGGTGTGGAAATCCACACCGCCCTCTTTCGATACGAGCGTAGGGTTGGTCGTCGCTCCCGAGATGATGCCCCATGAACAGGCCGTCCTTATCTCGTCGATATTCGCGGTGTCGATAAAGAATTTCATGATATCCATCCCTTCCAGGTCTTTTGCTTTATTATGCAGCAAGTGGCATATCTGTTTCATAAAGGATTTTAACCCATTATTAAATTCAGTGGCAATAAGAAAAGGCCCTCCAAATGATATATCCGGGAGGACCTTTTTGTTCTTTTCTTATTTCGGACGGCCGGCTATATTGCGTATGCCTCCGGTGATGCCTGTTCCTCAAGCCCGATGTCCACACAGTTTTCCTTAGCGTACTTTTGTGGCAGGAAATCTTTGGCCACCTGTGGGAAAAGAACATAGCTGAGGACGTCCTCCGGCTGCGTCATCCATACGCCGATCTCTTTCCTGGCAGCTTCGAGCTCAGGCTCTATCTTCTCCCCGGGCCTGCATGTGATGGGGATCTCGTCCCCGAGGACCTTCTTCTGGATCACGGGATCGACAGGGGCAGGGGTCTTGCCGTAGTAGCCCCTGAAGTACTGGTAGACTTCCTTCGAGACCATCTTCCAGCGTTCGCCGGAGATCACGTTCATCGCAGCCTGTGTTCCTACAAGCTGGCTGGTGGGCGTGACAAGAGGGGGATATCCCATCTCCTTGCGGACCCTTGGGACTTCCTCCATGACCTCTTTGAACTTATGGAAGGCATTACCTTCTTTGAGCTGGCTCTGCAGGTTCGAGTACATCCCGCCCGGCACCTGGTAGAGCAGGATGTTGATGTTGACTCCGCTCACTCCCATGATGATGTCGCTGTACTTGTTCCGAAGTGCCTCGTAGTACTCAGCAACAGGAAGGAGCTTGTCGAGCGAGAGGTGCGTATCAAGAGGTCCGCCCTTGAGCGCCGCGACTATGGCTTCCGTTGCCGGCTGGCTAGTACCCATAGCGAATGGTGAGATGGCGCAGTCGACTACATCCGCTCCGGCCTCAAGCCCGGCAAGGTAGCTCATAGCCGCCATGCCGCTCGTATAGTGGCTGTGGAGCTGCACCGGCAGGTTTACCTTCTTCTTGATGGCAGTTACAAGTTCTGAAGCCGCAACAGGGGACATAAGGCCTGCCATGTCCTTGATGCAGATCGAGTCTGCGCCCATGTCCGCCATGTCTTTCGCCTGCTTGGCGAAAAGCTCAAGGGTATGGACGGGGGATATCGTGTAGGATATAGACATCTGGAGTTCTCCGCCCTCTTTTTTGACTGCTTCAGCGGCTATGGACATGTTGCGAAGGTCGTTGAGCGCATCGAAGATCCTTATGATGTCAATACCGTTGCCTATCGCCCGCTTTACGAACTCGCGGACTGTCTCGTCGGAGTAATGCCTGTAGCCGACAAGATTCTGACCCCTGAGAAGCATCTGGGTCTTTGTCTTTTTCATCCGCTTTTTGATCTGCCGCAGCCTGTCCCATGGATCCTCATTGAGGAAGCGCATCGCAGAGTCAAAGGTCGCTCCTCCCCACATCTCCACTGAATGGTAACCGACCTCATCCATTATCTCGCAAATGGGAAGCATGTCATCCGTACGGAGCCTCGTCGCCATTATTGACTGGTGGGCATCCCTGAACGCAGTTTCCATTATGCCGACGCGCGGTCTGGGAGCGGCAGCTATTTTCTCGGATCTGGGGCTCTCTTTGACTTCTATTGCCGGTCCGGCTTTCTTTTCATCGATGCACACACACTCTGTCTCGGAGGCATCATTGCATCTCTTGTCGCCGTTGCAGCTGACTTTTGTCGCTATGACACGCCCTTTTGTATCCTTGATCTCCTGCTTTACTTCACTTTTTTCCATTTACTGCTAGTCCTCCATTTTCATGGCGGCCATATGGCTGAAATAACGCCAGCGCGCCTTTATGTCCTTCTCTTCCTCTTTCAGAAGCGCCTCTGCAACTTCAGGATCAGCTGCCGCAAGGCTCTTGTAACGTGTCTCGTTGTAGATGTAATCCTTCAGCGGCAGACTGGGTTCTTTGCTGTCGAGAACGAGCGGGTTCTTGCCCTCTTTCGCCAGGTCGGGATTATACCGCATAAGCATCCAGTGCCCGGACTCCACAGCCTTTTTCTGCTGTTCGAGACCCTTCATCATATCAATGCCGTGGGCTATGCAGTGGCTGTAGGCTATTATGATCGAGGGTCCGTCATAGGCCTCCGCCTCACGGAACACTTTGACCGTGTGGGCGTCATTTGCTCCCATGGCCACCCTTCCTACATAGACGTTCCCATAGCTCATTGCCATTAGCGCAAGGTCCTTCTTGCCCAGCCTCTTGCCGCCGGCAGCAAATTTGGCAACGGCCCCGCGAGGTGTGGATTTTGACATCTGGCCTCCTGTGTTGGAGTAGACTTCTGTGTCGAGGACCAGGATATTGATGTTTTTGCCTGAGGCTATCACGTGGTCAAGTCCTCCGTAGCCTATGTCGTATGCCCATCCGTCCCCGCCCACGCACCAGACGCTCTTTTTGACCAGGTTGTCGACGACAGATATCAGCTCTTCAGCCTCTTCCGTGCACATGTACTCGAGCTGTCCCTTGAGCTCCTCCACCTTCTGCCTGAGTTCGCTTATCTCAGCCTCGGTCGTCTGCGGCGCTTCAAGGATCGATTTTACGAGCTTCTTTCCAAGCACCGGGGACATCCTCTCAAGGAGTTCAGCCGCGTATTCGCAGTGCTTGTCTATCGCCATACGGAAACCGAGTCCGAATTCGGCGGCATCTTCGAAGAGCGAGTTGCTCCATGCCGGTCCCCGTCCCTCGTCATTGACTGTCCATGGGGTCGTCGGGAGGTTGCCGCCGTAAATGGAACTGCACCCAGTGGCGTTTGCAATTATAGCCCGGTCTCCGAAGAGGGATGAAAGCAGCTTAAGGTAAGGCGTTTCGCCGCATCCGGCGCATGCTCCCGAGAACTCAAAGAGCGGCCTTAGGAGCTGCACGTCCTTGACAAGTCCTAGGTTGAGCTTGCTGCGGTCCACATCGGGCAGTTCGAGGAAGAAGTTCCAGTTTTCCCGCTCCTTCTCGCGGACATCCATCTGTGTGACCATCATGAGCGGACGGGCAGAGCTTCCCTCTTTCGCCTTCACAGGGCAGTTGTATGCGCAGAGGCCGCATCCGACGCAGTCTTCGGGAGCTACCTGAACCGTGAACCTGGCTCCCTCAAATTCCTTCCACTTTGCGTCAGCGCTCCTGAATGTCTTCGGTGCACCTTTAAGAAGGCCGGCATCATAGACTTTCGCGCGTATGGAGGCATGAGGACATACTAGCGCACATTTGCCGCACTGTATGCAGAGCGACGGATCCCATGACGGGATGTCTATCGCTATGCTGCGCTTCTCATACTGCGTAGTCCCGCTCGGGAAAGTTCCGTCTTCGGGCAGGCACGATACCGGCAGTCTGTCGCCTTCAAGGACCATCATCGGGCCAAGGACATCCTTCACGAATTCCGGGGCGTCATCCGCTACGGGCAGCTTGATGTCAAACCTCGACGTCGCCTTCCTGGGGACCTTCACTTCGTAAAGGTTCGCGAGCGTGGCGTCGACGGCCGCAATGTTCTGATCAACGACTGCCTGGCCCTTGCGGCTGTAACTGTTTACGATAGCATCCTTGATCGCCTTTATAGCGCGTTTCTTCTCAAGGACTCCGCTTATCGCGAAGAAGCATGTCTGCATGATCGTGTTGGTGCGTCCGCCCATGCCTGTCTCCCTTGCGATCTTCACTGCGTCTATGGTGTAGAACTTGAGCTTCTTGTCTATTATTCTCTGCTGTGTGGTTTTCGGAAGCTTCTCCCATACCTCATCGGGCCCGAAGGGGCTGTTGAGGAGAAAGGTGCCTCCCTCTGCCGCGCCCTTTAGCACATCAAGCTTCTCAAGGAAGGAATATACATGACATGCCACGAAGTTTGCCCTGTTGATCATGTAGCTGGCATAGATCGGGTTGGGTCCGAAACGGAGGTGGCTGACGGTAATGCCGCCTGACTTCTTGGAGTCATAACTGTAGTAGCCCTGGGCATAGAGGTCTGTCTCTCCGCCAATGATCTTTATCGAGTTCTTGTTGGCACCGACCGTTCCGTCAGATCCCAGTCCGTAGAAAAGGCAACGGACAGTTTTGGGATCTTCCGTGTCGAATGAGGGATCGTAGTCGAGGCTCGAGAAGCTGATGTCGTCTTCGATCCCGATCGTGAAGCTATCCTTCGGCAGAGCCTTCTTCAGCTCGTCATATACTCCCTTTACCATAGCAGGGGTGAAATCCTTGGAGGAGAGTCCATAGCGGCCTCCGACGACCGTGATGTCGCTGCCGGAGAGCGCTTCCCTCACATCCATGCAAAGGGGCTCGCAGATCGCCGCGGGATCCTTGCAGCGGTCAAGGACTGCTATCCTGCTGACCGTCGCCGGAAGTGCGTTAAGGAAGCGCGAGACGTCGAAGGGGCGGAAGAGACGGACCACGAGGAGTCCCACTTTTTCACCGTTCTGCATGAGCCTTTCAACTGTCTCGTGCGCCACTGCCGCGCCGGATCCCATCATTACTATCACTCTCTCGGCATCTTCCGCGCCGTAGTAATCGAATAGATGATATTTGCGGCCGACCTGTTTCGCAAAGCGATCCATGGACTTCTGCGTTATGTCTGCCACTGCCTCGTAAAAGGGGGTGCATGCCTCCCTGGCCTGGAAGAATACATCGGGGTTCTGAGCGGAACCTCGGATAAATGGGGAATCGGGGCTGAGCCTGTTGTATCTGTGGGCCCTGACAAGCTCGTCGTCTATCAGTGCGCGCATGTCGTCGTATTCGATCTCTTCTACCTTCATCTCTTCATGGCTGGTCCTGAAGCCGTCAAAGAAGTGGAGGACCGGGACCCTGCTTTCAAGCGTCGCCATCTGTGAGATAAGAGCCATGTCCATGACTTCCTGAACAGTAGACGAGCAGAGCATCGACCAGCCCGTCTGCCTGACCGCCATCACGTCCGAGTGGTCGCCGAATATCGAAAGCGCGTGTGTTGCAAGTGTCCTTGCCGTAACGTGCATGACCGTGCTGGTAAGTTCGCCCGCTATCTTGTACATGTTCGGTATCATCAAAAGCAGGCCTTGTGATGCCGTAAAAGTCGTTCCGAGAGCTCCCGCCTGTACGGCTCCGTGGTATGCGCCCGAGGCACCGGCCTCGCTCTGCATCTCCTCAACATGCGGCACTGTGCCCCAGATGTTGGGGCGTCCCTCTGAAGTCCACTGGTCTGACCATTCCCCCATCGGTGAAGATGGTGTAATGGGGTAAATTGCTATCACTTCATTGACTGCGTGTGCAACATACGCCGCCGCTTCATTGCCGTCGAGTGTTACCATCTTCCTCTTCGTCATTGCAGCTACCTCCTCATGATTTAGTTTAACTTAAACAGGAACTGTCGCTATTTCAAAGATTTTTTTGTCGCCAATTTATTAATTATTACATAAAAGGACGGAAAAACATATCGGTAATTTATGTCATAGGAAGATACTGACTGATACATCACACCTTTCCGAGCAAAAACTCTGACCCTTCGGATACCCTTTTGACGGGACATTTTTATAAGATCTGCCCAGACTGTTTTTGGCAATATATTATCTTTGTCTTCCCCGGTCAATAATCATTTTGATTTATGGGTAATAATCCAAATATTCTGTTATCCGGAAGGCCGATATTTTGGAAAGAGACAGCAAAAAGACCGGTAAAAAAACTCCCCCCATGCCGCTTCGGTAAGGCGGTCAGGGGGGAGTCCCGTTTACGGTTTTATCTTCGGTCCTTTGATAGTCAGATCACAGCTTCAGCATGGTGCCGGCATTTTTCACGGCAGCCTTCTTAAGGATCAGCTTAGCGGTCATCACGTCATGGCTAGCGATACCCATGAAGAGGCATGTCCTGCGCCCTGTCCTTACGGGCTGGGCCTTGCCTGCGACCACTTCGCCCATGTCGGCGTATATCTCCTCGGCAAGCGGATATCCGTTCTGGAAGTATACTCCGTGCCCCTGGGTCCAGAGGTACTGGTTCCTGTTGTCGCAGACGAAGGCACTTCCTTTGTTTACCACTTCACCAGCAAAGGTCGAATCGTAGTCACTCGTCATGCAGAAGACATCCTTCTTAAGCATATCAGCGGTTATGATCCTGTTTGGATTCTCCAGGATCGGCGCACATGTGGTAACGACATCGGCGTCTTCACATGCTTTTTTCACATCGGTGCATACCACGAATTCTACATTTGGACAGATGCCCTTCATCGCTTCGATGTACCTTTCGGCCTGTTCGGGAACGGGGTCGTACAGCTTGACCGTCTTCATCGCGGGAAGGACTTCCTTGAACGCCCTGAGGGTTATCTTTCCGATCGTACCGAGTCCTGCCACTGCCACAACTTCTGTTGCCGGATCCGCGAAGTACCTGGCGCCAAGCCCTGCAGCCGCGCCGGTCCTCCATGTAGTCATCCAGTTACAGTCCATGATGGCTTTGACCACACCTGTCTCGACGTCATTCAGGATGAAGACGCCGTTGTTGTAGGGCAATTTTTTCTGCAGGTTGCTCGGATAGCCGGCCACCCATTTGATCCCGGCCATGTCTACTTCTCCGCCTACCCAACAGGGCATGGCGTGCATGTAGCAGTCATGCCTTGGATGTACGCCTATCTTTGCGGGAAGCTCTGTCTTATTTTCGCCGTTCATCTTCCAGCCCGTTTCCACATGATCCATTACTTCCTTCATAGTAATGCCGAGTGACTGTACATCTGCCTCAGAAATAAAACGAACATCGTATGCCATTGCTGCAACTCCTCCTGTTTATGTTTTTCCCGGCATGCCGGTCATTCATTTTTTATATTCAGGGCGTGAGATCCGGAAGGGGGATATTTTCGGACACAAAGAACTTTTCGCCCTCAAAAAGACGCTTTCTTGCCTCGATCCTGTTCCTGCAGCTCTTTCTGTCGTGCATCCATACTCCGTACAGTATTGAATGTATCAGCGACATAACCGCAGCGCACGGATCCATGAATGTCATGTACTTCTGAGGGACCATGAAGAACGGAGCACAGTAACAGGCAATCGGCGAGGCAATTGAATCTGAGATGCCGATGATCCTCATGCCCTTCTCTTTCATGGCCTTTACTATGGACTGTGTCTTTATCGGATATCTGGGGAAACTGAAAACAAGCCCCACAGTTCCCTCCTGGGCATCAAGGAGGGTGTTCACATCTGAAAGATCCGTTCCCTTTACGACCGCAACCTTCTCCTTCATCGTTCCCAGAAAGTAACCGGCATAGTCAGCCAGGAACGAATTGCTCCCTGTGGCTGACACTATCAGCGCAGGAGCATCTGAGAGGATCCTTGCAGCCAGGTCGAACTCTTCTCTTTTGATCAGGCTGTGCGTCTCGTCCATGAGGCTCCTCTCCATCTCAAATACGGTGTCGAAAGGAGAATTATCTTCATCCTTCACGCCCTTGGACGAGTAGATCTCCAGGCTTCTCGGAGCACCCCTCTCTATCTCATCCCTCAATGCCCTCTGCAGACTAGAGAACGAACCGTAGCCCAGCGCCTGGGCAAATCTGACGACCGTCCCCTGTCCCGTCAAAGTAAGCCTGGCAAGCTCCGCCAGCGTTACGTAGGCCAGTGACCGGTAAGATGAAAGGATATAGTTGCTTACTCTTTTTTGCGCCGGAGACAGCTTGTCGGATCCGGACCTTATCCTCTCAAAAAGGGAGAGAGCTCCGCTGTTCATGGATTATTTTCTCCTATATTGTCAATATGTGGAGCATTTGTTCCATCAGAATATTAAATCACTATATATGATTTGTCAATCAAAAAATTATAAATTCTGACCAAATGTTGCGACGAGTGATTTATTGTGTTAGCATCATGATAAGTCAAATCCAAACGACAGAAAGGCGGTTGTCATAATGAGGATCACAAAAATGGTTGCAGCGATCGATTCCCATACCTGCGGGGAACCGACAAGGATCATTATCGGAGGTTCTCCTGTTTTTAAAGGGCGAACGATGTCTGAGAAATGGAAAGATTTTTGTGATAATCACAACGACTTCCGCAGGTTCATAATGACTGAGCCCAGGGGGCACGCTGACATGTTCGGGGCGATAATGGTCCCGCCGGTAAACCCGGAGGCACATACAGGAGTCATCTTCTGCGATTCCGGCGGCAGCGTATCCATGTGCGGACACGGGTCGATCGGGCTTTCTTCAGCGATGGTAAACCTGGGAATGGTAACTGTCACGGAACCGACAACAGAGGTAAAGCTGGACACTCCTGCCGGCATTGTGACAATGACAGTTGATGTCGAAAACGGAGAGGCAGTTTCCGCTACACTTAAGAACGTCCCGGCGTTTGTCTTCGCAAGAGACCTGGACCTCTATCTCCCATCGATCGATAAAACAGTCAAGTTTGACATCTGTTTCGGGGGAAGTTTTTTTGCGATCCTCAAAGCCGAGGATTTCTGTTTTGAGATCGTTCCGTCTGAAGCAGCTGCCATCACAAAAATGGGGCTCGAAGTAATGGAAGAGGCAAACAAACAGCATAAGGTACAGCATCCCCTGATCCCTGAAAACAACAAGGTGCTGCTGGCCGAGTTTGGTATCCATAAAGAAGGAGAAAACGCCAGGAACTGCGTCATATTCGGCGCAAAAAACGTCGACAGGTCTCCCTGCGGCACAGGCACATGCGCGAAGATGGCACTGCTAGCAGCAAAGGGAGAGCTTAAACCGGGAGAGAAGTTCCTCCACGAGAGCATATTGGGAACGGTCTTTGAAGGGCACTATGAGCCCGGACTCAAGGTCGGAGAGTTCGATACAGTACAGCCCTACATAAAGGGCACCGCCAACATCACTGGCTTCAACTGGCTGGTGCGTCAGGAGAGCGATCCCCTGCTCCCCGGTTTCCTGCTTGGCTAAGACTTCAAAAATACAAAAAAAAACGGATAGGGGGCAGCCAGATAATTAACAATGACTGCCCCTTTTTGTTTTGGTTTATTAATGTAAAATAGTCTTGTGTAATGTGCCGAAACGTTGTTACTGCGGGGGGAACTTTTGTGAGAAAGAGCGCCGTAATATCCGGACAAAATTTATCTGTACCTTTCCTTGCCCTTTTCCTGATACTTCTCTTTTCTGCAATATCTTTCGCCGAGTCGCTCTCAGACGTGAAAAGAATTCTAACAGAACACCAGTCTCAGCCCCTCGAAAGGATAAAGACGCTCAAAAACGAGGTCATAAAGATACAGGGACTTGAGGAGGGGCTCGCAAGACAGTACAGGATCCCCGTTTCTCAGGTCATCAACTACGAGATGATGCTTGAAAACAACATACACGTATACCACAGCATCTATTTCCTCCAGAAGCAGGGCACTGCCGCATCGCAGTTCATCCTTGAGGAGGGCAGGCTCGAGGAGCTTGCAGAAAAAGCGCCTCCATACTCATTCCTTCTCTACCTTGACTTCCTCGAAGATGTCGAAAACTACCGCAACGAGGCTGAAAGATACCAAAGGCTTATAGAAAAGGCAAAGTCTACCCTTCTGAGAAACAATACCGATATGACCGAGACTGAAAAGAGGTTCCGGGTAGTCAACGAAAGGATCGCCAGAGGCAACGGGGAAAGCCTGACCAACAGCTGGCGGATGAGGGAGATAAAGGCGAAGCTCGAAGAGTGCACGGCAATAAACACCCTGTACATGACCACGCTCTCACTGGCGGAAAAGGAACTAAACGACACAAAGGGAAAGGTCGATATGATCGAACCCATGCTTGCCGACATCAGGCAGAACATAAAGTTCAGCAGCGAAGATTTCGCACTTCTCAATTCCATTGTTTTACAGAAGACGGGAGCCCTTTACGAAACCATAATCCTGCTTGAAAAGAAATCCGACCCCGCAAACGAGTTCGTAGACGAAGAGAGCGACCTCACCTCATTTGCGAGGTTCTGGATCTCGAACGAGCAGCAGCTCATAAGGGACGAGATCCTGATGATCCTGGAGGTCATTGAGAAGCTTACATCGCTCAGGTCGGTATGGAGGGGAATGCAGGACCTGATAGAAGGAAACCTCGACGTCGGAAGGCAGAAATTCATCCTCTCAAGGACAAATGATTTTATTGATGACATAAACGCCAACATTACCCTATGCGTCGATTCGATCCAGACCATCAGGGAGACAGAACAGGCTGTAAGCAGGAGGTTCAGCAGCGGGAGCCCGCTGATGACGGAGCAGGACGATCAGATCAGGGACCGTTTCCTTGAGAACCTGTCGGCAAGGAAGAAAAGATATCTCTCCTATCTTGTAGAGCTGGGGACGATCAGGAGCCAGTACACGGACCTCCGTAAAGAGACACTGCGCATAACCGGAGCTCACAACAGCGAAGAGAAACTCGGCTTCCTCTGGGGCAGCGGTATTTCAAGGTTCAGGGAGACTGAACTCTGGCACGTCGGCGAATACCCTATAACCGTAGGCAAGTTCTCCTTCGCTCTTCTGATCTTCCTTGCAGGCATCCTGCTCACCCGATACCTTGCATACATTTTCAGGAAGAGGACCGCTGACGGACTGAGCATGAGCAGGCACAGCAGCCTCCTCATCCAGAAGTTCATCTACTACACGGGCGTCGTCATTTCAACTTTCTTCGGTCTGTGGAGCTTGCACATCCCTCTCACGGCCTTCGCATTCCTCGGAGGTGCGGTGGCGATCGCAGTCGGATTCGGGGCACAGAAATACACCGGGGACATATTCAGCGGGATGATACTCCTCTTCCAGAAAAAGGTCCGGATCGGCGACGAAGTCATAATAGCCGATAAAAGGGGCATCGTGGAGGAGATCACGCTTCAGAACACCGTCGTAAAATGTGAGCAGAGCAATCACCTGATAATCCCGAACAGCAAGGTCCTGGAAGGAGCGATAGTCAACCTGACCCTCAACAACTCCTTCACAAGGACAGAGGTAAAGATCTCAGTCGCCTACGAAACGGACGTCGAAAAGGCGATGTGCATAATGAGGGATATCCTGAGCAAGGACAGGAACGTGCTGAAGTCACCCCCATACAAGATACTCCTGGAGGATTTCGGGGAGAGCGCCCTTGAACTGACCGCGCAGTTCTTCGTCGACATCAAGGAAAACCTTGAAAGGGACGTAAAGAGCTCCATCCGGCAGAGGATACTCGCGGCCTTCAACAGTGCGAAGATAGAGATCCCCTTCCCCCAGAGGGACGTCCGTATCAAGGGAGAGATCAAGGAGACTGAGGAAAAGCAGCCTCCCCGCTGAACTTATCCTTTCGGTCCTCTTTTCAGTTTTCGGGGCCGCACTCTGCCTGACTTTTGCCTGCAGATTTCATCAGGGTGTAGAGTTTGTATGAGGCCGAGACCATGTCTATGATAGATGACGTATATTTGAACATCTTCGAGTTCTTAGTATAGACACCCTCTGCGATGAAGTTCACTCTTCCGTCCCGAAGGAGCCTTTCGGCGTAGTCCCTGCCGGTGCCGTTCCCGCCGGAATAGACGGCTATAGCATGTCCGCCCTGGTTTTTAACAAGCTTCATGCAGGGAACGTCGGTGCTTCCGTCCCCTATGAAGAGCATCCTTGAGAAAGGTATCCTGCGGTCCTCTTCGGCTACGAACTCATTTATAGCAACGTTGTCAGTAACGCTTTCGATCCCTTTGTTGATCCTGTACAGATACTGGGTCTTGGTTGTGTAGTTGACCGCATTGGCAGGCCATATCGCAACATCGTGCTGGTCGTAGATGAATGAGCTCGCATATATCGCCTTCACGTGCCTGCTTACCGAAGTTCCCTCGATCATCTCCCGGAGGCCTGACGAGATTATGTAGTGCTCGAGCCTGACCCCTTTTTGAGCAGCATAATCATTGATCTCGCCAAACCAGCTTTTGACGCCCCTGAAGAGGTCAACTGTTTTGCCGTAGTCCCTGAATGCGCTCTTTGAGATCCTGACTTTTCCCGAAAGCCTGGCCTTGTCCAGCATCAGCTTCATGTAAGCAAGTATCGGATCGACCTCCTGCTCCCTTGCAAGGGCGTTCGATTCTTCCCAGAAATCCCTGGGGGCGATCCTGAGGTCAGGGAAGAAATCATGCTCCTGCATGTTCCCCGGGGCCAGGGTCCCGTCGAAATCGTAGCAAATTGCCATTACCGGATCGGGATATGACATTCCATAACTCCTCCTGATATTCTTTTTCGCTGACACTATCCCATGTTATAAATCACATAAGACCATTCGGATCAATAATAACCGGGAAATTGTGATCGTTCTTATGCCACGTGTGTCAGTATAAGCTGTTTTTGTCAAAATTATTATAAATTACTTCTTCTGATCATAAGTTGGTAAAAATACCTAAACGATACATACTGACCTTCAAATGTTCAGAAAATTAAGATATAATCTAAAAAGAGCAACTACCTGACTGCGAAGGGAGGAACCGGAAATGGCAATTGAGATGAAGACCCAATACATAGACGTGCCGGGAGGCTATGTCGGACTTAACGTATTAGGCGACAACGATTCCGCTATCCCTATTCTATTCATTCACGGCGGTCCAGGGGGCAATTTCGAATCTTTTTCACCGATGGCAGAAATGCTCGCCAAGGACTGCAAGGTCTATATGTACAACCAACTTGGAAGCGACGAGAAGAATGATGTGGGCGATGAATCGATCTGGGTCCCGGAGCGTTACATCGAGACACTGAACACCGTGATCAGTGAAATGAAGGTCGAGAAGCTCCACCTCATAGGACACTCCTGGGGAGCAATGCTGGCTGCGGAACACGTATTGAGGACGCCTGACACTCCTGTAAAGTCCATAACCATGGTAAGCCCCTACCTCAGCACGGAGATATGGATCAGGGATGCCAAATCAAGGCTTGCTGAACTCGGAGAAGAGTACGTCAGGATCGTAGAGGAATCCGAAAAGGAGATACAGTTCGGAGGCAGACTCTACCAGGACGCGATAGCCGAGTACAACAGAAATTTCCAGTGCAGGGAACTGCAGAAGCACAAAAGGCAGTTCAGGCAGTACGCAATGAAACCCAAGACTCCGAACGGACTCAGGGTCTACAGGCATATGTGGGGTCCCAGTGAATTTACATGCATCGGCATACTCAAAAACATGGACATAACACCGAAGCTCCCTCATATAAAAGTGCGCGTCCTGCTCATATGCGGAGTATATGACCAGGTAAGGAAAGAAACTATTGAGTACTACCGTTCACTCATACCGGGGTCTGTAAGGGTCACGATACCTGAGGCATCACAGACATCCTTCCTCGAAAACCCGGACAGCTTCTACGACTCGCTCACCGCATTCCTTGTAAGATTTAACTGAGAAAGAATATATTTAAGGGGCGCCGCTTCCGCGGCGCCCTTCTTTTGTCTATTTTTCCTCCATAAGTTCCTTCAGGAAGCTCTTTACAAGGTTGTATGTCATCCTCTTACGCCATTCCGGGCTCTTTCTGGGGTTGACCTCGTCGTATGCGACCGCGGCAGCTTCTTCGGCAAGCTCCGGAGTCAGCCTCTTCATCTTAAGGGCAGACTCAAGTCCGCTGAGCCTGAGAGGTATGGGAGACATACTTCCCGCGGCTGCGCGGATCTCCCAGATCACCCCGTTTTCGACCTCGGTATAAAAACCTAGCGAGAGCCTTGAGAGCGTTAACGCCTTACGCGAACCCCTTTTGAAAAATTTCTGGAAGCTCTTCTCTTTGGGCAAGGGGATCACGATCTCCTTCATTATCTCGTTGTGCTTCAGGTCAGGTTCCCTGTAGCCGATGATGAACTTCTCAAGCTTCATCTCGCGCGCGCCTTCCGGGCCCTCGGCTATGACGCCCGCATCAAGCGGAAGAAGTATCGTCGGAAGGTCGGCCGCACCCGAGGCTGTTGAGAGGTTCCCGCCTACGGTAGCCCTGTTCTGCACTGCCGGCGCCCCGCTCCGAAATGCAGCTTCCCGGAGTGCGGGGAGATACTTTTTGATAATGCTGCTCCTGATCAGGTCTCCGTTGGTAACACAGCTCCCTATCCTTATAGTATCGCCGGTCTTGTTGATCCCCTTCAGCTCTTTGACTCTGCTGAGGTCCATTATTTTCCTGAATGAATATTTCCCGTTCTTTATGTCTGGTATGATATCCGTGCTTCCCGCGAGGATGGACACTCCGCTGTTTTTCTCCAGTATCTCAAACACATCGTCCAGATTTTCGGGCGTAAGGCAGTTCATGTCGCTCTCCGATGTGGGAGTGGGAGCCTGTCCGCTGCAGAGGTTTTCGCGGACCCTGAAGGTATCGCAGTATCCTTCGCTGACGGCCTTCTCCACTGCGTCGTATATCTTCTCGTAGCCGGTGCACCGGCAGATATTTCCCGACAAGGCGACCTTTATCTCGTCCCTTGTCGGTGTAGGGTTTTCTTCAAGCAGCGCCCTCGCAGCCATTACCATTCCCGGGGTACAGAAGCCGCACTGGACCGCGCCCTCCGATACGAATGCCCTCTGGAGCAGATCCATATCATCGGGGTCCCCAAGACCCTCGACGGTCAGTATCTCGCTTCCCGATGCCTGTACTGCAGGCACGAGGCATGCATTGACAAGTTTTCCATCTATGATGACAGAACACGCTCCGCACTCGCCCTCGCCGCAGCCTTCCTTCGGCCCGGCAAAGCCCAGATCTTCCCTGAGCACTGCCAGAAGCGGTTTCATGGGAGGAACGTCGGTGTAATAAAGGGCTCCATTTATCGTCATTTCTATCCTCATTATTATCTTCCTCCCCCTTATGACTTCTTTTCGTCCGGGCACATCAGCCGAAAGAGCTTCTCCCCGGTGCAGGGGATCGAATCGCAGAAAACATCCACCGCGTTGTCCACCGCTGATACAAAGGCAGGCCCCGCCGCGTTCATCGGAAGTTCCCCTATGCCCTTCGCGCCGAAGCATCCCTGGACGCAGGGATCCTCCAGCAGCTCTATCTCCCACTCGGGTGTGTCAAGGGTCGTCGGCACAAGATAGGCGTTCATGTGAGAAGCCGTGTACCTGCCCTTATCGTCTGTTCGCATATCTTCCAGGTGCGACCAGCCTATAGCCTGGAGCATCCCTCCCGTCAGCTGCCCTTTGAGCTGCATCGGGTTTATCGCCCTGCCGACCTCAGCGGCCGCACAGACCCTCTCTGCCGAGACCTCGTATGTGTCCGTATCGACCTCGACCTCGATCACGTTCGCGATCCATGCGTAGCCCCTGTAGGCGTCTCCTTCGAATTTTTCCTCGTCCCAGCAGCTGTCGTCATCGAATATGTTGTATCCGAACTCATCCGGCATCCCTTTTTCCTTCATGTATCCGGCCGCAAGAGCAGTCATGGGCGTATTTGCCGGCAGCCCCTCCGCAGTCCTCCACTCTTCAAGCTTTCTTCTTATGTTGGCACATGCGTCCCTGACTGCCTTAGAGGCGTACATCGTCGTCCTCGAGGCCACTGTCGGCCCGGTATTGGGAGCCTTTGAAGTATCCGGCGCCATATATACAACATCTTCCATTCCGGCTCCAAGTTCTTCGGCCGCCGCCATCCGCAGCACCGTTGAAGAACCCTGCCCGATCTCAGTGCTGCTGACATAGAGAGCAAATCTGCAGCCGTCGAAGCAGACTCTGGCTGTCGTGCCCATCTTGTCCTCCCCGGCTCCCGTAAAGCCTCCTCCGTGGAGCGCCGCAGCGATCCCTATCCCCTTCCTTATCCTTCCCTTTGGCTGGGACGCGTAAAGTTCCTTTTTCGCCCTGTAGTCCGACATCTCGGCTGCCTTTTCAAGCACGGCGACCGCGTTGTTTTTCTCCTTAAGCACCTGTCCGTACGGGAACCTGTCCCCCGTCCTCAGTGCGTTTTTCAGCCTGATGTCGAGCGGGTCGATCCCCAGTTCTTTCGCCGCAAGGTCCATCTGTCGTTCCATGGCAAAAATCGTCTGGGGAGCCCCGAAGCCCCTGAAGGCTCCGTTAGGTGGCGTATTGGTAGCCACCGCCCTGCTCCTTATCCTTACGTTCGGCACGTGGTATATCCCGCATGCGTGGAGCTGAGAGCGCTGGAGTACCACCCTGCTGAGCGTCGTATAGGCTCCGCTGTCCAGGATAATGTCCGCGTCAAGTGCGGTTATCTTGCCCTCCCTACTGACGCCCATCCTGTAACGGCTCTTTGAAGGATGCCTTTTTGGCGTTACCCGCAGGTCTTCCTCCCTGTCGAAGACGATCTTCACGGGATGCCTCGATCTATAAGCCAGCAGGGCAGCGTATGAGCCGAGTATCGAAGGGTAGTCCTCTTTGCCCCCGAATCCTCCGCCTGTCGCCGCCTGCCTTATGATCACCTTTTCGGGAGGAAGGGCCATCACCTTCTGGATCGCTCCCTGAACATAGAACGGGCACTGCAGCGAGCCGATCACCTCCACCGCACCGTCCTCGCGCATAAATGCCGCCATGCCCTGGGTCTCAAGGTAGAGCTGTTCGTGGAAACCCGTTGCCCAGTTGCCTTCGACGATCAGGTACGCCTCGGCAAAACCCTTTTCTAGGTCTCCCGATTCTGTCCTGTACTCGTCGATCATGTTGTCTTTTCCCCAGATGATGTCTTTTCCCTCAAGGGCCTCCTCCACCGTAAGCACAGGTTTCAGCGGTTCGATATCAACCTCGATCGACGTCATGGCCTCTTTGAGAAGCATCTCATCGGGTGCCGCGACAAGTGCGATCGCCTGAGAAAAATAGTTGACCTCCTTTTCGGCAAGGGCCGGATAGTCGGTCCTGACCATGGAAATGTAGTTTTCTCCCGGTATATCTTCGTGGGTAACGAGAGTGACCTTAGACCAGTCAAATGAGGCGGACTTTTTGATACCCTTGAGCCTTCCCCTCGCAACCTTCGACCTCACTATGCCTCCAATCCAGCATCCCGGTATATCTATGTCGGCAATGTACTCGGTACGCCCCGTGACCTTCCCGGGGCCGTCGTCCCTTAATGGTGAGCTGCCAATTATATTAAATTCGTCCATCTGAAAACCTCCTGTCGATAAATACTGCGTGCCGCGATAAGCTGCCAAGAAAACCGCTTGTCGTAAAGTGCGGCTAAAATCGAGCCGCGGGAAGCAGTTGTATAAAAATCATGGCTGAGCAATTGCTATTGCTTGCCGCGGCATCTTCGCGCCGCAGTTTCACAATTGTTCCAAGGTTTAGTTATAAAAATTAATGTCAGGACTATTATACATTTTTTTGCTCTTACAACACACTATCCCGGTGGGAAAAGCTCATCAAGCTCTTTTCTGCCACATATCTTTAATAAAGGCCTCTGAATCGCTTATTTTCTTATTTGAAAGGAGCTCCCCATCCACCATGACGGCTTTGCCGCCTACGAAGAGGGCGTTAAGCTTTCCGTCTTTGCAGACCTTTATATCCGCGGCGGAACCGGCTTCAAGCTGCCCTACTCTGACTCCCGCCATCTCAAAGGGCCTCCGTAACTTTTTTTCTTCCTCTTCGCTAAACTTATGCTTTTCTGCCTGCCACTTTATTTCATTGTCTATCGAGAGGTCGTCATTGCTGGCCTCCCCATCTGTTCCGATATAGAGAGGGACTCCCAGTTCCATGTATTCACGAACGTCGGCAGTTCCGGCCTTTACCCGCTCGTTCATCCTGCCGTTGAAGACCACGGACATCCCGTGTTCCTTAATAAGCTCCTTTTCCTTGCGGCTCGTCCATACGCAGTCTGAGAGCAGAAGATGATCGAGAGTGGAAACCTTTCCGGTCTCTTTCAGGTCCGCAAGCACCTCGACCGGCCTCATTCCGTAATTTTCGAGGCATATCTTCACATCTCCATCGTCCTCGGAAAGATGGAACTGCACCTTACGTCCGTACTCTGCGCCGAGATTTATGCCTCTGGTGACCGCATCAAGGGTGTTCGCGTGGAAGCTGTGCAGTGCCGGTGCGACTTTCACTGTATCCGTTTCGTATTTAAGAAGGCCGATGAAGTTCTTCTCCGCCTCCTTCGGGTCCTCATAGTAGCTCAGCTGTGATGCCCTCTTTTCGGGATATGCTTTTGGGTCCGTCAGGTCATAGTTCATCCTTCCGAAGAAGAGCCTTATGCCGACATCCTGCGCCGCCCTTATCACTGCAAGGTCCAGCTCGTTTTCCCTTTTGTTGTGACAGTAAAAAGAGACCATTACAGAAGTTTCGCCGTAGGCCAGCATACGTCCGAAGGCCCTCACGCATCCGTGGTAAACCATTTCAGCCGTCATTTCAACGCTGTATTTATATATGGTCTCCCGGCACCACCTTGCCAGATCCCAGCTTTTGTCCGCTATCTCGACATATATGGACTGCTCCGGGTGCGAATGCGCGTTAAGGTCCCCCGCGCTGAACACATGATCCCGACCGAAAGAGGAGTCCGGCTCCTTAGGAGGCCTGCCCCTGCCCAGTGACTTTATCTTTCCCGTAAGGCTGTCCACAGTAAGGTAGTCATATTCATTGTACTTGCCCTCGATGACGATATCCATACGAATCACCCGCCTGTCTTGATAGTATCTTTATACCTGAAGAGACTTGTACTGTCGACTTACAAACACGACATCTATTCTGACATAGAGGTCCGCGGCTGTACTCTCTTTCGCCGCGAAAATGCTGTAAAATAGACAACAGGTATCGTTGGACAAGAAAACATAGAAAGAGGTGCTTTAAAAATGAAAGAGATCATCAGCACAGACAAAGCTCCGGCGGCGATCGGACCTTATTCTCAGGGTGTCAGGGCGGGGGGGTTCCTCTTCCTTTCGGGGCAGATCGCGCTCGATACCAAGACTATGACCGTCGTCGAAGGTGACGTGGCGGCTCAGGCTGAACAGGTCCTGAAGAATATGAAGGGCGCTCTGGAAAGCCAGGGGCTGGATTTTTCAGACGTTGTGAAGACCACTGTGTTCATCAAGGACATGAACGATTTCGGGAAGATCAACGAGATCTACGGCAAGTCCTTCACGAAGGATGCCCCGGCAAGGTCATGCGTTGAAGTCGCAAGGCTCCCCAAGGACGTTCTGATCGAGATAGAGGCAATCGCTCTTCTGAAATAGACCGCTATGGGGCCCTACTTGACTGAGGGGGGCCCTTTGCGCACTCTTGACAACACGTGCAAAAAATTTCTGCAGGGGAGTGACGAAAATGCTTCTCGTAGGAAACGGAAAACTTATCACAAGGGACCCCGACCTTCCTTTCATTCCCGATGGCTGCGCTGCCGTCAGGGGTTCTGCGATCTTCATGGTCGGAACGACATCTGAGCTGCGCACCAAATACCCCGAGGCAGAATTCATCGATGCCAAGGGTGGGCTCATCATGCCCGGGTTCATCAACTCCCACATGCACTTCTACAGCACCTTTTCCAGAGGCATGATTCCCCCCGGGGAACCGGCAAAGGACTTTTCACAGGTACTTGAGAGGCTATGGTGGAAGCTGGACAAGGCCCTCACGTTGAAAGACATCTACTACAGCGCCATGACCTCTCTCGTCGACTGCATCAAGTGCGGCTGCACCACCGTTATCGACCACCACGCAAGCCCGACAGCGGTCACCGGCAGCCTCTGTGAGATAGCCAAGGCGACCCGCGAGGCGGGCATACGGGCTTCCCTATGTTACGAGGTCTCGGACAGGGACGGCCAGAAGACTGCATATGAAGGCATACGTGAAAACATATCCTTCATCGACTGGGCCGAAGAGCAGAACGATCCTATGATCTCGGGCAAGTTCGGGCTGCACGCATCCTTCACCCTTTCAGACCTGACCCTTGAAAAGTGCGCCGAGGCTATGGAGGGAAGGAACACCGGCTTCCACGTTCACGTCGCTGAGGGACCGGAGGATGAGAAAGACTCCGTCGCCAAATACGGCAAAAGGATCGTGGAACGCTTCAGGGATCACGGGATCACAGGCGAAAACTCCGTCTTCGTACACTGCATACACACAGACGAGTCGGAAAGAGATATCATCAGGGAGACAAATACAGCTGTCGTCCACAACCCCGAATCGAACATGGGCAACGCCGTCGGTTCGGCCAGCGTCAGGGAGATGATCAAAGAGGGCCTTCTTGTCGGCCTCGGCACTGACGGCTATCTCTGCGACATGATACAGTCCTACAGGCTCGGGAACGCCCTCTGCAAGCATTCCTCGGGTGACCCCGGCGCAGGGTGGGGCGAACTCCCGCAGATGCTCTTCGTTAACAACGCGGAGATCGCGGAGAGGTGTTTCCCCGTCAGGCTCGGAATGATCAAAGAGGGATATGCTGCGGACATAATTATAATGGACTATATTCCCCCGACCGCGATAAGCGAAAAGAACATAAACGGGCACCTTCTCTTCGGATCTTCCGGAAGGAACGTCGTGACGACAATTGCAAACGGCAAGGTCCTCATGAAGGACAGGAAGCTCACAGAGCTCGACAGGGAACGGATCTTCGCAAAGGCAAGGGAGTGCTCCAAAGAGGTCTGGAAAAGGCTCTAGTCCAGACGTGAAAAAAGTGCAGCCCCCGGAACTATCCGGGGGCCTAATTTTTATGTACAGTTTCGGGCCTATAAATATCTTTTAACGAACTTCCCGCAAGGCTCACCGGCGACAAAGACCCCCTCCGCCAGCACCGGCCTTCCCCTGAGCCAGACATGTGAGGGAGATCCCTTTACCCTCATTCCCTCAAATGGGGTGTAGTCGACCTTCTGGTGGAGAGTCTCAACAGATAGGGCCTTCTCTTGCCGAGAGTCGAAGATAACTATGTCCGCGTCCGCTCCCGGCTCTATCCTTCCTTTATCCCTCAACCCCATTATCCGGGCAGGTGCGGTCGCGGTCACATCTACAAAGCGTTCAAGAGAGATGCGTCCCTTCATGACCCCCTCGGAAAAGAGTATCGGCATCCTGGTCTCTATACCCGGAATGCCCCCCGGAGCCCTGAAGACGTTCCCGCTTCCGAATTTTATTTTGGCTGCCCTGCTGAATGAGCAGTGGTCTGTCCCCACAGTGTCGATATCACCGGATGCAAGCGCGGCCCACAGCGCATCACAGTCTTCTTTCTTACGCAGCGGCGGAGCCATTATAAAGTCCGCTCCTCTCTCTTCGCTGTAAAGCTCATCTGTAAGGCAAAGGTACTGCGGGCAGGTCTCTGCGTAGACCTCGCAGCCTGTCTCCCTCGCCTCCATGATCCTTTGAAGTCCCAGAGCAGTTGAAAGATGCACGATATAACTCGGAACACCCGCGCCCTCCGCGAGGGCGGATATCCGGGCAACGGCATCCGCCTCGCAGAAGCCAGGACGGCTCAGAGGCCATGTCCGGATCCCTGTCATCCCCTTTGCCTCGAAGTCCGATCTCAGCCGTTTCAGTTCCGCGTCATCCTCAGCATGATAGAGCAACAGTCCACCGGCCCTCTCCATCATCTCCATCAGAGGAACGATCTGCGCAACCGCCATCCACGCGTCATATGTAGTGTAGACCTTTCCGGTAGCATGTCCGCGGCCGACAAGTTCCATTACCTCTTCTTCACTGAATCCGTTCGTTCCCTGAAATACCATATGCACCCCAAAATCAATGTAGGAAGCACCGCTGCCTTTCCTCACGGCATCATCAACAGCCACAGAGAGCGGTGATCCTTCGGGAACAAAGCCGGGGTGCTCGACTATCGTGGTAGTCCCTCCCCATACAGCCGCCCTGGTCGCCGCTTCAAAACCGTCCGAGACGCTCCTTCCGGCAGAGATGAGTGAGACATGCGTATGCGGGTCCACCCCACCGGGCAGAACATAACGGCCATCAACATCGACCACGGAAGCCCCGTCGTGCTCGATGCACGGTCCGACCTCCCTGATCTTACCGCCCTCTATCAGCACATCGCCGCGGAAAGAACCGTCTGCCCTGCCGACTGTCCCGTTTTTTATGAGGATCAAAGACATAAACACTGCCCTCCGTTCATGATTCATCATCGGCCCAGACAAAGTATATCCCTAAAAACTTGAAAGGGTGGTTGTCAAAACGAAAATCAATGTTATAATACTCTGCGTCGAGTTTTCAGATTCTCGGCATGCTATTCCTCGATGGCGCAATCGGCAGCGCGGGTGGCTGTTAACCACTAGGTTCGAGGTTCGAGTCCTCGTCGAGGAGCCAGACGCTCCGAAGCAGCTTGCATCAGCCTGATGCAGGTTGCTTCTTTTTTGGAATTGGGGCATCTCGCGGCACTGACTTAACAACATCGGTGCTTTTCACTTCAACGTATTGATATACGTCTCAGTTCGGAGCACCGCAAATTGCGTCGTCATTATCCACGATCTGCCCCAATTCCCAGGGCGGGTGGGAAACAGCATGCGGAGAGAACATCAGCCGGAGAATTTGCAGCCTCTGGCCGCGGAGAATTCGCGAACTACGAATCATGTTCGCTGGAGAATTTGCTCGCTTCGCATGGCGGTGAATTTGCCGGACTTGCGCCGCGTTTTTTAAGTTTTTACCATAGTACCCATATCGCAATTGGGGCAGATCGCGAGTGATGACGACGCAATGCGAAAAAATTCGAACTAAGACGTATTAGTCATACGTCGAAGTGAAGGATTTTGAGCCTTGCTAAGTCAGCGCCGCGATATGCCCCAATTGCGGGGAATTGGAGTTTAGAGCGAGTGATAACGACGCAACACGCAGCGGAGCTTTCCGAAGGCGTATATCAATACGTCGAAGGAAGGCTCCGCAAGTGTTGCTAAGCTAGCGCCGCGAGATGCCCCAATTGCCGGGAATTGGGATTTAGAGCGAGTGATAACGACGCAACACGCAGTGGAGCCTTCCGAAGGCGTATAACAATACGTCGAAGGAAGGCTCCACAAGTGTTGCTAAGTTAGCGCCGCTATAAATTCCAATTCCTATCTGCGGAGGGGGACAAGCTCCAGCCAATACCCATCCGGATCTTCGATAAAATAGATCCCCATATCCTTGTTCTCATAGCAGATGCATCCCATCTTTTCATGGTGGGCATGGGCTGCCTGGATATCCTTTACCGTAAACGCAAGGTGGAATTCAGCTTCTCCGAGATCGTATTTTTCTGTCCTGTCGTGCAGGTACGTCAATTCCAGCTGAAAATCCGTCTCTCCGTCACCAAGGTAGACAAGGGTAAAATCAGGCTTCTCGACACGCTTTACCTCTTTAAGGCCCAGGGCTTCTTCGTAGAACTCCATGCTTTTTTTCAGGTCAAGGACGTTGAAATTGAAGTGAGCAAATTTTGACTTCACACATATCACCCTTCTTATTGTCGTTATCGGCCCTTAATCCTTAAGGCCCTTTTCAAGTTCCGTGCAGAAAAGTTTCACTGTTTTGAACGCCCTTGCAAGTTCCGTCTCTTTCAGGGAAGAGAGGGCCTTCATCTCCCATTCGTGAAGGTCGTTTACAAGCTTTTCCGCCATGATCTTCCCCTCAGGAGTGAACCTTATCACCTTACGGCGCCTGTCCTTTTCATGAGGGAAGCGGCCCACTACGGACTTTCTTTCCAGAGCGTCGAGTGTCGCAGTCATCGTCTGCCGCGGTATTCCAAGGTAGTCAGCCACCTCCGCGGGCTCTACCCCCTCAGGCCTCATGTACAGTTCCTCGATAAGCGTCATGGCACTGTTGGAAATGCCGTGCTTCTGTGCCCAGCACGTATATGCCCGGTCATAACGGCGCCAGAGGTCCGAGAGTTCCAGAAGCATCCTTATGTCTTTATCGTCCCTATTTTTCATATGCCGTTATCGCCCCCTATATATTTTTGTGGGCGGGGAGGGGTATTGATACCCACCCCGATGCAAAGGCCCATACAGTTATCAAGATAACAGAGAGAGCCGCATTTGCAAAGGTCATTGAGAGCCAGACCCCGTCAAGTTTCCAGAACATGGGCAGCAGCCAGAGAAAGAAGGGAAGGATCAGCATCGGGTCCGAATAAGTAAGGAGCGAGGAGTGTCCTGCCTGTCCGACTGACTGGTAATAGGATGCTCCAACCTTCACTATCCCGACAAAGGGGAACATAGGAGAAGCGAGGATCAGCCCTTTGACAGTTATGGCCGCCGTTGTCCCGCTCATTGAGAAAAAGCCCGGTATGTGCCGGGCGAAGAGAACCAATAATGCTGAACATAGCAGCCCTATCCCGAACGCGAACGAGAAGCCCATTTTTGCCGTGAATTGTCTCCGGGCGGGCAGCGAAGCTCCGTGGTAATAGCTTATCAGCGGCTGCATTCCTTCTGCTACGCCCTCCTGCAGCATTATCCCAACAGGGATCACATAGCTTATCACAGAGTATGCCGCAAGCCCGATCTCCCCTCCGTAGACAAGGGACTGCCTGTTGTGCATTATCATGGTGACTGCAGCCGCCAGCTGCACCCCAAAGGGCGAAACGCCCATTGCAGTTATCCTCTCGGCAAATGCAAGCGATCCCCACATGTTCTTCCATCTCATTTTGACGTTGGAGCAGTCCCCGGCAAAATGCAGAAAGAGCAGGACCGCGGTCAGCAGCTGCGAGAGGACTGTCGCCCAGGCCGCTCCGGCGACCCCGAAGGGATATACAAGCACCCACAGCCAGTCAAGAACTATATTGAGAACAAATCCCGAGACCATTATGTACATTGCCTTGCGGGGATATCCGTCGTTCCTGACAGCTCCAAGCAGTCCCATAGTGAATATCTGGGTGAAGGAGAATAGCAGAAGTATCCGGCCGTAGACGAGTGAGAGGCGCGAAAGCTCTTCCGACAGGGCAAAGAACCCTACCAGCTTAGGCAGGGAGATGCAGAAAGAGAGGGATATCAAAAGGGATGAAATGATCATAAGCATCATCATCGAACTTAGTATCCTCCCGGCAAGCTTTGTCCGTCCCCTTCCCCTGCTTATGGATATCAGCGCTCCGCCTCCGATACCGATCCCCGCGCCCGCTGCTGTTGCGAACAGGGTGAAGGGATAGGAAACGCCTATCGCGGCGAGGCCGGTCTCTCCCGCACCGATACCAACAAAGAATCCGTCAACTATCGTGTAAACACCGCTTAAGAGCTGCGAGGCAAGTGCAGGGATCACGAACCTGCAGAAGAGAAGGGACATATCCTTATAGTTCTTGGCTTTGAGGGCCAACATGGTAACAACTCCAATTATCCGATTACAGATTATCCGTATATGGATATTACAATATTTTATTATTTTGTCAAGTCCTCCGAATGGGCAATAAAGTCGATTGCAGTAATAAAGATAAAATGCTAACCTGACTGAGTGTTCTGTTCAGAAACTGAAATATGCGAAGCGGGGTACCAAATGAAAGATCTCGTTACAGACTTGAATAATGCACAGCATCTTAAAATGACGACCGCTCCGGTGCCGGGACTGGTCATAAAGCTCGCGGTGCCTACTGTTATAAGTATGCTTGTCACAGCGATATACAACACTGCAGACACCTTCTTCGTCTCAAGGCTTGGGACCAGTGCAAGCGGGGCTGTCGGCATAGTCTTTTCGATAATGGCGATCTTTCAGGCTATAGGTTTTACTTTCGGGACAGGCGCTGCCAGCATGATATCCAGAAAGCTGGGTGCCAGGGAGACCGAGGCTGCGAGCAGGTATGCCTCCAGCTCTTTTTTTCTGGCCTTCGGGTCAGGCCTGATTTTCACCATTTACGGACTCTTTACTCTTGATGATTTTATGCTTAAGCTCGGTTCTACGGAGACCATCCTCCCCTACGCTAAAAGCTACGCGATGTACATTCTCCTTGGTGCACCGGTCATGTGCACCTCTTTTGTCATGAACAATGTACTGAGGGCCGAGGGCAAGGCAGCCTTTGCAATGGTCGGCCTTGTTTTCGGAGCTCTGCTCAATATCGTGCTTGACCCGATATTCATCTTCAAGTTCGGTCTTGGCATATCCGGGGCTGCTATCGCAACGCTCATATCCCAGTGCATCAGCTTTTCGATACTTCTGTCTGTTTTCATATTCAGAAAGAGCGACATAGGGATCAGCATCAGAAACATTTCAAGGAGACCGAAAGAATTCTTTGATATCCTGACCCTTGGGACTCCCTCTCTATGCCGACAGGGACTCGCAAGCATTGCGACAGTAGCGCTGAACGTCGCTGCTTCTGCATATGGTGACGCTGCCGTCGCAGCAATGTCGATCGTCGGAAGGACCTTCATGCTTGTCATGTCAATGATGATCGGCCTCGGACAGGGGTTCATGCCGGTCTCCGGATATAACTACGGGGCAAAGAATTACGCCCGGGTCAAAGAGGCGTTCTGGTTCACCGTAAAGACAGGACTGATGATAATGGCGGTGACCGCAGTGACAGGTTTTATAATGGCGCCTGAGATCGTATCGGCGTTCAGGAGAGAGGATGCGGAGGTCATCGTGATAGGGACTCTGGCAATGCGGCTCCAGTTTTCCGCCCTTATCCTGCAGCCCCTCTTCGTATCGACAAACATGCTTTTTCAGTCAACGGGCCATGCGGCAAGAGCTACCTTTCTTGCATGCAACAGGCAGGGGGTATATTTTCTTCCCCTTATACTGATCCTGCCGCCGCTGTTCGGTATAACAGGAGTACAGATAACACAGCCTGTATCAGACATACTGAGTTTCCTCACCTGCATCCCCTTCCTCTACTTTTTCATGAAAAAGCTGAACAGGCTTGAAAAAGAACAACTTTCCTGATGGCTGAAGGCGTGCTGCGTTTTAAGGAACGATCTCTGACTGAGGGAAATATAACCCCGCAGCTTATAAAATTCGCGCTCCCTTACATGTCTGCGAACCTTCTCCAGGCACTTTATGGAGCGGTCGATACAGTGATAGTCGGGCACTTCACAAACGCGGCGGGACTTTCGGCCGCCGCAATAGGAAGCCAATTCATGTTCCTTATCAACGGCGTCATAATCGGTCTTTCAATGGGAGGAACGATCCTGATCGCCAGATATTTCGGTGCAAAATCAGATACTGACATCAAAGAGACTATAGGGACAATGTTTACTCTCTTTGCTATTGTAAGCATTGCTCTGACCCTGATAATGTTTGCTGCCGTAAAGCCTCTGGTAAGCCTTATTCAGACTCCCCCTGAGGCAGTCTCCCAGACAGAGGGATATATTTTCATAAGCTCCGCGGGCATTTCTTTTATGTTTGCATACAACGCACTCAGCGCTATGCTGAGGGGATTCGGGGATTCCAAAAGTCCGCTTGTCTTCGTTGCCATAGCATCAGTCTGCAACGTCATAGGCGATCTGATCCTGGTCGCTGTCTTCAAAATGGGCGCTCCCGGCGCTGCACTGGCTACAATACTCTCCCAGGGGCTGAGCGCAGTCCTGGCTGTTATATATCTGAAAAAACAAAGTTTCCATTTCGACTTCAAGCTCGACAGTTTCCGCATCAAGAGAGAAAAACTTAAAAACCTGCTCAAAATAGGGCTGCCTATGTCTGTCCAGATGTCAATGACAACAGTTTCATTCATGTTCATAATGGCCACTGTAAGTGTGATGGGTGGCGTTGTCGCATCCGCTGCCATCGGTATCACCTCAAAGATAAACGGGTTTGTAATGCTCCCTCCCATCGCCTTTTCAGCTGCTATCTCTGCGATGGTCTCGCAGAATATGGGGGCCGGCCGGCCCAAAAGGGCAATAAAATGTCTATACGTCGGGATCTCGGTCACGTTGATATTCGGAGTGATATCGTTTGCCCTGCTTCAGTTCTTTTCTCCGGCTGTAATAAAAATATTCACTCCTGATATAGAGCTGATAAGAGCGACTTCCCTCTACCTGAAGTCGTTCAGCATCGACTGCATCCTTGTATGTTTCGTCTTCTGCCTCAACGGATTTTTCAACGGATGCGGGCACACGAGGTTCAGCATGGTCAACAACCTGATGGCCGCGTTTTTGATAAGAGTTCCTGCAACCTGGCTTTTAAGCAAAATTCCAGGAGCAGATCTCTTCAGCATAGGCTTCGCGACCCCCATGTCATCACTGCTCTCGATCACCATAGGTATAATATATCTGAGAAGCGGAAGATGGAAAAGTCTTAAACTTTCATAAGGAGATGAACGTATGCAGAAACTGGATGAAATAATTTTGAAAAGGCAAAGCTGCCGGAGCTACGAGACAAAGCCTGTGACAAAGGAAGATATAAGCAAATGTCTTGATGCCGCAAGACTGGCCCCGTCGGCCTGCAACAGCCAGCCATGGAAATTTACAGTGGTCACTGAACCGGAAACGAAAGCGAAGCTCGCCAACCTTCTGCAGATCGTGGGAGGAAACAAATTCGCAGACGCGGCTCCGGTGCTTATAACAGTCAGTGAAGATGAATGCCCCAAACTTATGCCGGGAGTGCTTGAGAGATGGAGCTGCAAACACTTTGCCCATGGCGACATCGGCATAGCAATAGCGCACTTCACGCTGAAGGCTGCAGAATCAGACCTTGCAACATGCATAATGGGAACCTTTGAGGACAGTGATGTTAAGGAACTGCTCAACATCCCCAGGGGAGACACTGTACGGGCGGTAATTGCCCTCGGTTATCCGTCGGACGATAAGATAAGGGATAAAAACAGGAAAGAACTCAGCGAGATAGTCCGTTTTATCGATTAAAAGAAAAAGCTCACTCTATTTCCAGAGTGAGCTCAGTTTGGCATATTCTGTATCATCTTCCATGTGCCGCAGTGAGTGCAGGAAACGCCTGCCCTCACTGCAGGGCATTTCCTGAGTGAGGCAGCGCACCCGGGTGCGCGGTATGGCGTGTAAGAACTCTGACTCCACATGAACAGGCGCAAGCCCTTCGCTGACTTTATCCGGCACAGTATCCAGCGCCCAGCTGAAGAAGACCGCGTGGTTCGTGTGGTCGTTGACGTCCAGATCCTGCCAGCGGACCTTCCACTTCTCCTCAATCTGAGGATCTGTAAGATCCGGTACTTTCACGTCCTCGGGAAGCACTTCCGAGACCCTCTCCATGAAGCCCGTCATCAGCTCGCTTTTGTCAAGGCGGATCGGTCTTTCCCTTTTAAGGTCCAGGAGCACCCACCACGTATAGGCTGAGCCGAGAAAATCTCCCGCTCCGTTCCAGAGCTTGTACGAACGCAGCGAATAGAGGTTGCGGAAGGGTTCGGCGTAGGTCTTTATCCTTATCGTCCCGTCATCTTTAGTCGGATATTTCTCCAGGTCGATGCGGTATTTCCTCAGGACCCAGGTAACGTCGTGCTCGAGGGTCTGCCTGACTGAGAGGTTGTATTTTGAGGCATCGATGTCAGCCATCTCCTGGAACATTTCCAGCAGCACACCGAATTTAAGCCTGCCCTTCGGGTCGATCCCGCTGAAGGGGATCTGGTTTTCGAGATCAGTCATCCAGGTAGCAGTCGAAGTATCCCTGAATGTAGACGACGGGCGTACCCTTGTCACCTGAGCCTGAAGTTAGGTCGCAGAGGGAGCCAATGAGGTCAGTCATGCGTCTTGGCGTGGTCCCGAGTGTGCAGTGTCCGTACTTGTCCATCTCGCCCTTTGACTCGATGGCCTCTCGGATAGCGTCGGAGGGGTCCTTGTCCCCCGCGTTGTCTGCCACGTACTTGAACTTTATCTCCTTAGGCATCCCGCTGAGTCCGTCGGTATAGCCGGGCGAGACCACGGGATCCGCAAGCTCCCATATTCCGCAGACGGGATCCTTGAAAGCCCCGTCCCCATAAACGAGCACCTCAATTTTTTTGCCCGTGCGGTCAAAAAGCTCCTTTTGGAGCTCTCTCACGAAGGCATCGCAATCGCGTGGGAAGAGCTTCACAGAGTTGTCGTTTGTATAGTTGGATCCAAGCAGGCCGTACTGCTCGTTGAAGCCTGCCCCATCCCTTATGGGTGAGCTGCATATCTCATCAAGCGAGATCACATTTGCCCCTGCTTTTTCAAGGATATCCCTGTGGAGCTTCCTGGTATGTATACTTGCCACTATCACTGTATTTGAGAAACTGAGCGCAGCAAGGGGATTATTGGCGAAATGTACGGATACCTTTTCAGGGTCTATCGATTTGTAAAGCTGCACGTAATCGACGCCGGTAAAGGGATGTCTGCATTCCCCGAAGACCTCGTAATACTCTTTTTCATCAAAGCTGTCGCAGGACAGTCTGTCACTGTTGAGGTAAAAATTCATCGGATCAATGACCTGGTTGCCAACTTCATCCGATGGATAGGAGAGAAATACACGAACCTTGCCCCTGACACCGTTCACTATCCCCCTGAGCAGCTGATGAAACCTGTTTCTGCTCAATATGGGGAAAATGATGGAGACATCACCTTCCGGGACCCTTTTTTTTACATCCTCAGATATATCAGAAAGGGTCACATAATTTCCCTGAGACCGTGCAACAAGTGATTCCGTCACTCCAACTATATCACTGTCCCTGATAACGAACGGATCCCTCTCATTTTCAGATGCGGCAACGATCGTATCGGAAATTATATTTATCAGATCTGCACCTTTAGTTATTACCGGCAGACGGATACCTCTGGAAGCTGCTCCAACATAGCGCATGATATCTTTCCTCCCAAAACGGGCATATTTTATAAAAACCAACTATGTATTTTACCATGAACTTCCTAGGGATGGGCGAGCGGTCGGCAAGCAATTGGCAAGCTGTAGGCAAGCGGTCGTTTCTTAAATACAGCTGAGCAATGGCTAAGCGGTCGCTAAGCAGTAGCTGAGCCGTCGTAAGGGGCGGGGGCAGGTTCGGAGAATTGCGGCCATAGGCCACGGAGGTTCAAAATCCCCACCGTACAGGCACTGTCCCTCCTCTCCGTCATTCCCAGACTCATTCACCATCATCTTCCCGGTATGCCTTATCTTTTTATTGTCTTCCCGGTATGCCTTCGAGCCGGGATCCATAGGGTTTATATGTTGTTCTACGAATAGAAATCAAGGTCAAAATCAGAGACAGTGGATCCCGGCTCGAAGGCATACCGGGAAGACGGGGAGGGGCAATTGGGATATAGAACAGATGATAACGACGCAATGCGCAGCGAACTCTCGTAAAGGCGTATATCAATACGTCGAAGCGAGAGTCCGCAAGCGTTGCTAAGTCAGCGCCGCTATAAATCCCAATTGCTATTGACAGCAAGGGGGAAGTGGCTGTATTATCTCGTGCAATCATTATAAGATCTGACTTCAAAAAACAAAGGAGGCTCGCGAAAATGCCGGCTGATATGTTCAGAAACGTTTCCTATTATTACGCATATTCTTATCCTCGCTGCGATCACGCCTCGGGGCTATTGGTGTTTTCTGCGAAGTCTGAGTCAGCATAGGGATATTTCTGCTGGATGACACTTCAAGGACCGCCGACCCGAGGGCCGGCGGTCCTTTTTTGTTGATCACACGGATCTGCATTTTATACCAAATGTAAAAAATTGATCGGAGGAATTATAAATGTTAAATACTGATATGTGGGTAATAGTTTCAGGGGCTTCGCTTTTGTGGAGTGCGGCATGGTCGATAATGAAGATCATCAGGTCGGTGAAATAAAATGTTTACTTTTGCCCCCCTCTGGATCGGATACGCTGTACTCCTTGTCCTTATAGCCAAATACTCAAGAAGCAGGGACGCGCTGCTTCCGGGAAAAGTTGGCGTAGCTGTTCAGGCCCTTGCATATGTCGCCACATATATTTCTGCTGTGGCGCTGGTCGGGTTCGGCGGCCTCTGTTACATCTTCGGGATGCAGATGCTCCTGATCGCGGCGGGCAACGTCTGGCTCGGGACATGGTTCGTCTACCGTTACCTCGCATGGCCTACAAGGCTGTGGCAGAGGAAGCTTAATTCAAAAACACCGGCTGAATTCCTCTCAAAGGCATTTGAGACCCCGAAGCTGCAGGTATTCCTCGGCTTCATATCGACAGTACTGCTTATAATTTACGGTTCAGCAGTATTCAAAGGCGCAGCAGTCATGGTCTCCGGAGTACTGCCTATCTCCACAAACACCGCGCTTGCCCTCCTTGTGGCCGTTGTAGGGATAAGCGTCGTCTGGGGGGGGCTGAGGGGCGTTCTTTACACTGAAGCCTTCCAGGGGCTTGTAATGATAGTCGGAGTCGGTGCCCTTCTCTTCTCTCTGCTTCGAGAGGTTGGCGGTCCGATAACAGGTCTCCAGGCACTGGCGGCGCTTCCTCCTACAGAGGCTGCAAACAACGGTTTTCTGGCGTTGAGCAGCGGTCCTGCCGGGCTCAATATTATCTTCCTTACCATAGTGACATCGGTCGGCATCTGGGCACAGCCTCAGATGATACAGAGACACTTCGCCCTCAAGAGCACCCAAGAGACAAGAAAAGCTGCTCCGCTGGCTATGCTTGCGCTCTCTGTCGTGGTCGGCGGAGCCTACTTTGCAAGCGCGCTTTCAAGGCTGATCCTGGGACCCGGGATAACAAATCCTGATATTGTACTTCCCACGCTGGTACATAAACTTCTTCCGGTATTCGGTCAGCAGCTTTTTGCCCTCGCGATAGTATCGGCATCTCTCTCCACAGCATCCGCACTTCTGCATATAGCAAGCGGCAGCCTGGGCAGGGATGTATTCAAAAAACACCTCACCGGCTGGTCGTGGAGGATCGTCGTCATCTTCTGCACTGTCTGCAGCGGGGTTTTCGCACTGAAAAGCTCCTCGATCATCGCCCTTATCTGCGCCACAAGCTGGACCATACTGGCATGCTCGATCCTTGTCCCTTATCTTGCCCTTCTTATTCAGGGACCCAGGGCAGGATCTTCTGCGGCACTGATGTCCTCGATCGGGGGCCTCGCGGGTACTACAGCGTGGTATCTCCTGGCCTACAAACCCACGTCAATGGGCATGACCGGATTTTACGCCCCCGGGATAATAGGGGCCATACACCCCATACTTCCTGGAGTAGCGGCATCATTTATTTCGTTTGCAATTTTTGCCAAAAAGGGAACTTTCACGATGCCCGCACTTTCCGGGTCCGCGGCCGAAGAGGATATGCCCATTAGATAGTGAAGCGGCGATCTTTATCGCCGTGAAGCGATGGTGAGCGGTTGTAGGGGCGAGTAAATTTGCAGCTTCTGGGCTGCGGTGAATTTGTCGCGTCTGCGCGACGGTGAATTTGCATCGCTTCGCATCGCGGAGAATTTGCAGCTTTTCAAGCTGCGGTGAATTGGACCTTAATTCATTGATGACCTTGGCCCCTCTCCGTCGTTCCCGAATGCATAAATCGCTCTCGATACAAGCACTCGGGGACAACGCAGGATCTGCCGGAAAAACATCCGGCGGGAGTCAGTAGGGAATCGATTGCAAATCAGTTGGTCCTTAGATTTTAACAACCGCTTCCCAATCGCTTCGCGGCGATGGAATCGCAGCTTCCCGCGGCATCTTCATGCCGCACTTCGCCATCGTACTTAATACGTCGAAGTGAGGCTCCACAAGCTTTGCTAAGTCAGCGCCGCGCTTTTAGTTTTTTGCGATAGTCAACAGCAATATCGCAATTGGGATTTAGAGCGAGTGATAACGACACAACGCGCAGCGGAGCCTTCCGAAGGCGTATTGGGCATACGTCGAAGGAAGGCTCCGCAAGCTTTGTTAAGTTAGCGCCGCTATAAATCACAATTGCTGCAAAAATGAGCTCACAGCCGCCAGTCCTTCGACAAGCACTTCCTTTTTCGGAGCATAGCCTATGCGGAAGTGGTTTTCGAATTCGAAGCAGCTTCCGGGAACTACGAAGGCGCCGTTGTATTCGAACATTTTCCGGCAGAGATCCTCCGATCCCATATCGTAGTCGTATTTGATCAGCGCCGTGGTTCCGGCATTGGGGAGAACGAAACTTACGCCATCTGTGCCTTCTACCCAGTCGGCGAGGACTTTTTTGTTTTCCACTACTATTTTCAAGTTGCGCTCCAGAATTTTCTCTTTGTTTTTAAGCGCGATCAGGGCAAGAGCATCGTCGATCATCCCGCAGCTGATTATGTTGTAATCGCGGTGTTTGAAGCATTCCTTTATGAAGCCTTCATCTGCTGCTATCCATCCCAGTCTCAGTCCGGCAAGGGAGTAGACCTTTGACATGCTGGAGGTGCTGATGCCCTTTTCGTAGATGTCGGCTATGGAGGGTACTAAGTAGCTTCCGTCGTGTTCGAGACCGCGGTAGACTTCGTCGCATACGACCCAGGCACCGACCGTATCCGCTATTGCCGCTATCTCTTTCATTACCGCCTCGCCGAAGCATGCCCCGGTCGGGTTGTTAGGGGTGTTGATCACTATCGCCCTGGTGTTTGATTTCACCAGTGTCCTCAGTTTGTTCATGTCGGGCAGATAGCCGTCCTCCGGTTCCAGACGAAGTCGCCTTACTTTCGCGCCAAGAGCCTCCGGCAGCGAGTAAAGCTGCTGGTATGTGGGATAGACCGCAACCACCTCGTCTCCCGGGCCTACCAGGGTGAAGAGGGCAAGGAAGTTCGCTCCTATACCGCCGTTGGTCACTATGACGTTGTCGGTCGTCTTCTTTTTATGGTAGAGCTTTGTTATCTCTTCCCTCAGGTCAACGCTTCCCGGAATTGCCCCGTAGGCCAGCTTTGTCTCGGAAAGCTTTCCAAAGAATTCGTCCCTTTCAATAGAGGCTATATCAAGAAGCTCTCCGACTTTCAGGGATTCCACACAAGTCTCCGCGATGTTGTATGTCGCATCATCCTCGTACCTGTTCATCCACTCTTCGACTTCAAAAGCTTTGATCTCCACACTGATCCCCCCTCTAAATACGGCTCAACAATAGCTAAGCGTGGCTGAGCAATAGCTGAGCAGTCGTTAAGGCTGGCAGAGAGAGCCTCTGCCCGCTTTTACAATTGCTTGCCGATTGACTCCCGGCGTATGCAGTTTCCGCCCGCCTTTAGCTATTTTTTTAGATGGTCTATGACTGACTGGATCGCATTCAGCGCATCCGGCGGAAGTGCATCCATTCCGCCCAGCTCGGTCTGTCTGGACTTTATGAACTGAAGCCTGTCGTTCATCCTGTTTATGAACTGCTGCTTGAAGGTCCAGTTCTTGAAGTCTACATCGAAACCGGGGATGTTGAGCACTTCGATCCCGGGGATCCCTCCGAAGGGTACGAATTTCGCCTTGCCCTCGACGATCTCCTCCAATATGCCGATGGTGGTGTTCTTTTCCACCTTCTTGTCCATGAAGGATCCTGTGTTCAGTATGTAGCAGTCGACTCCGTCCTCGAAGAGGGACCTGAACCTGATGTAGTCCATCGCGAGGGGATATGTTCTGAATGGGTTGGCGTAGCTCTCTATGACGAGCGCATCCGGGTCAACGCCCGGGGCGAGCCTCTCGGCAGAGGTCCTCTTGGTCGCAAGAGTAGCTCCCATCACAGAGGCGAGGGAGTGTCCTGTGATCTTCAGCACAGGCGGGATGGTGGGGTCCTTCATGAGCCAGAATATAGCGTTGAGCGGCTCGTCTATCCTGTCTATCCTGTTAGGCGACCAGAATCTCGATTTTACGGCGCGGCCGTTGCCGTTCCTGATATCCTCGCTCACCACGAAGAACTTGCCGTTGGCGTCTATGGCAGCCCCGCAGTTCTGGAGAGTCAGCAGGAACTTGTTGTCCTCGCAGCCCATCGGGTAGTCCTGCATCTTGTCGAAATATGCGGGTTCAAGGGCTATCGCGTACTTCTCCTTGACGTTGATGACTACGGCGTCGTCATGGAGTACCGTTACATCATACTTGCCCTTGTGCTTGGCGTGCGTAAGGGTGGATTTTCCTGAGCCGGAGAGGCCGAATACCGCCATTACGAACTTCCTGTCGCTGCCGTCCTTCAGCTTGTATCTCTTTACGCCGCCATGGCAGGATGCGTAGCCGTTCCTTGCCCCGACTCCCCATGCAAGTGTGAGGGTCCCCTTCTTGAACTCCCCGAAGTAACGCATTCCGAGTATCGCGGCACAGTTCTGCTCCGGCGAGAAGAAGGCCAGGCCAAGGGGATAGTCGGGGTGAGTCCAGTCAGGATCAATAAATACAAAGAGGTCCCCGTCCTTAGGAAGCGGCCTGGAATTGGCATAGCGTTCCCTATACTCGTCGTTCATATACTGGAAATTGCACATCCAATTGTATATGGAATTTTCAAAGCCTTTGGGGGCCATTACGTTTGCCTTGACCATGAAGTCCTCTTCAAGGCCTATGACTGCCTCTGCCGAGTAAAACTTTCTGAAGCGCGCGTGATAGATAGCTTCGCGGAGAATGGTCGCATACTCAGGGACCGATACGTTGGGGTAACCGACGATCCTTCTGGCTGCGGCACATCTGCCGTAAACGGCGCCGTCGTTGAAGAGCAGGACGTGGGCATCCTCAGGGAGGCCCAGTTCCGTCGGACGGTGTACGGGCATCCCGGTAAGCTCTATTGTTCCCGGACTGCTCTTCGCAAGTTCATAGGCATGGCTCAAATCCTTTATCCTGACCACGTTGTTCCCGTAAAAAGCTGTTTCGATCGTTGTCCTTATCGGAATGGCATTCAGTTTTTTGAAGCTTTCAAGATCCACGAAGTGTCCCTGTGTAGACATTGGAAATTTCCTCCCCGGGAAATGATGATATTTTTGCACAAAAAAACAACCGCTGCGTTTTTCTCGCTCTGCCTATAGCTTACAACAATTATTAAAATTAGCAAGAGTGGATGTACAAATCATACAATTTACATAAATATAAAAAACGGCCCCGCCTTTAAGGCGAAACCGTTCCTTGTTTTTAAAAATTAAACCCTTACTTTAAATGAACTGTATAACTCAAAGAGAGTATGTGGGCCGTGTTGTCGCGGACATCTGCATAGTCGGTCGGGACAGGGCTGTATTTTGCTCCCGGGACGACCCTATCATGGATCCACATGTAGCCCCAGGCGAAGGCAAGCTCGGAGTTCCCGCTGCGCCTCTTGAAGCCTATGCTAAGGGTTTGCCTGTCTCCCGTCGGGACCATGAAGTCCATCCTTTCGTCCGGCATCGGGCTGTTGTCGTATGCATAACCGCCCATGATGCTCCAGGTATCGTTGAGTTTGTGTTCGATACCAACCTGATAACGCCAGACGTCTCGCCAGTCCTTTATGTCTGTGCTTTTGGGAAGATTCTTGTCAAAAACCATCTCAAGCTTGTCATAGGTACTCCACTTTGTGTACGTGGCACCAATCTCAGCCCTTGTATTTTCATTGAATCTGTGCCCCAGTCCAAATGTAAAGCTGTCGGGAAGAGTAACTTCGCCATGCGCACCTGTGTTAAGTGCCTGGATTGATAAGTTTGCATCGGCATCCATTTTCTGCTTAATTTTAGATCTGTAAACTGCTGCAAAAGAGGTCGAGTCAGTGATATCGTAGTTCAAACCAAGGAGCCACCCCAATGCGATATTGTCGCCGGAAAGCTCAAAATCAACATCAGGTCCAGCAACACCTAAAAGTTTTTCCTGAGGTATCTTTTTCTTAAGGTCAAGCTTTATATAGTTAATATCAAGACCGGCGGCCAATGAAAGTTTATCGGTGACTTTGTAGGCTACAGTTGGCTGTACAGTAACACCTGTAATTTTTGCCAGATAACTGTTGTAACGTCCGGGCCATGTTGGTTCGTATTCGGTCGAGTTACCGAATCTGGACAGTACTCCTATTCCCCACCAGAGCTTATCATTTTGCTGCTTCACATAAAAAAGGTTGGGAACATATCCCGGCGCTTCAGTATTGCTCCATGTCTGCCCGCCGGCCATCGCTCCGTGGAAATCCACCCTGCCTCTTGGGTTGATGTAAGAAATCCCGCCGCTGAACCAGCTGCCCTGAAGTTTGGTGATGCCTGCAGGGTTGTATCCAAGCAGGGAAGGATCGTCTTCTGCGAACATATAGGCCTCTCCCATCGCCACTCCTCCCGCAGACCATTCATAGATAGCAAATCCATCGGCGAATGCTGCGTTGGGCACCAGGATCAGGGCGAAAAGCAGCAGACAAAAAAGACCTCTTAACTTCTTCAAATTGACTCAATCCTTCCTCGAATAAATTATTTTGTATGATTTGTTATTTGGTACTTACGTGGCTGAAATTCGGGTGTTTCTGGCCGAGGCTTGGCGTAATAACTGATATTTCAATTTCGACAGGAATGGAATGATCGTAGTATTTTGTAAAATCGGCCAGTGTCCTGGACTCAAGATATCTTAAAAAAGCCCTTGTCAGTTCGTTCATCATTGCGCCGATAAAGCAAACTTTGTTTTTGCAGCCGTCAAGTCCGCAGCCCTTAGAGTCAAAGGGGCCGCCAAGAAGCTCAAAGATGTTGCGAAGGGGAGTCTCATCCGGCACACAATTGAGTTTATAGCCGCCGCCGGGACCACGCACGGACTTGACCATTTCTCCCTTGTTAAGGCGCTGGAGGACTTTTGAAAGATGCGGCTCCGTTGAACCAATAGCTGCTGCTATCTGCTGTGTGGAAAGACATTTATCCGGGTTCTTCGCAAGCTCTCCAAGAGCATGCAGACCCAGGATAAGGGGATCCGGCAAGCTGACGATGGGATTCAGTTTGTTCTCCTCCTTGCAATAACGGAATACCGGATATTCTATTCCATTTTTAAATCGTGGTCAACATTTATATAGAAAAGTTATGGAATTGATCTTTTGCAAATATATCAGCCTTATATTGCACATGACAAAAATATGTCATAATTGAGTGGTTAAGGGTTATAATCAACACTTATCACATATAAAATGATGCTTTTTTCGGAGGCACTGCTTTGGACGGTAAATACAAAAATATCACATCAAACCCGGTATACTGGCTCGCAACGGCCGCACTGCTCTCTATGCTGACGCCAAACCCCGCATGGGGACTCCTGCTTGGCTCTGCCGCGGCTCTCTGGGCAGGGAACCCGGCAGCCGATAGGACAGGTAAAATTTCAAAGAAACTTCTTCAGGTCGCGGTGATACTTCTGGGCTTCGGGATGCATCTGGACGCGGTCATAAGGGTGGGCCTCACTTCTGTGTGGATCACTATGATATCGATATCATTGACCCTCATAATTGGAATGGCCCTTGGCAAGCTCTTTGGCGTAGAGAGGGACCTATCCATCCTTCTGAGCACCGGCACGGCTGTTTGCGGGGGAAGCGCCATCGCGGCAATGTCTCCATCCATAGGTGCGTCGCAGTCGGATACAGGAGTGGCCATGGCGGTAGTATTCCTGCTCAACGGAGCAGGCCTTCTGATCTTCCCTGCAGTGGGCCGTCTCTTTGAACTTTCACAGGAGCAATTCGGCTTCTGGGCCGCCCTTGCGATACATGACACGAGCAGCGTGGTAGGGGCTGCGGCGATATACGGGGCAGAGGCGCTGGCTATAGGAACGACCGTCAAACTGACGCGGGCTCTGTGGATACTGCCTCTTGCTTTTGGAGGGGCAAAGCTCAACAGGTCTGAGAGCAAGGCTCCGTTCCAGTGGTTTTTGATAGGATTTTTGGCTGCAGCTGCGGCAAGATCGCTTTTTCCCGCGCTTGAAGCCTTTTGGAGCTTTGGGGCTCTTGCCGGGAAGCACATTATGACAGGCACACTCTTCCTGATAGGAGCGGGCCTGAGCAGGGATAAATTAAAAAAGATCGGTTTGAAGCCTTTATTTATGGCTGTGACCCTTTGGCTGATAATATCTTTGCTCTCTCTTACAGCCGTAATAAAAGGGTTCATGCCGCACATCAATATTTAGGGGGAGATACTCATGTCAGAGATAATATTAACGATGTTTGACGAACAGAACCCTTGCTGGACAGCCGAACTGCTCGAACTTGCGGGAGAGGATGCCTCGGGGCTTGATGAGCTTGTCAGCTCAGGGTCACTGGAACTTTTCGACGGGATATACAGCCTGACAGAGAGAGGAAAGACCGATTTTGAAAGAGCAAGGGACGAACTTTTTCTGGAAGGCCTGCCCGGAGCAAAACCGACTGATCCCGCCAGAAGCGTGAAGAGGACAAAGCTCCGCCTGCTTCTGGACAACGCACACCTTCAGAGGTGGGGCATAAAAGTCTATCATGCCGGTCAGGACCTGGATTTCTATCCTGACCTAAAGGGAGAGGAGCTCTTTTCCTTCAGTAACGGGACACCGGAATGGAGCTATACAGATTCTCCTCTATACAAAAAGATAAATGAGGAGTTCAAGCCTGCCCTTATTGAGGGCAGAAGGACAGACCTCGTGACCCCGGAAAGGCTGAGTTCGTGGTGTGAAGAGAACTCAATGGAGCCCGGCAGGCTGAACATCGACCTGCTCTACCTCTGTCACTACGATTTCATGCAGTACAGGGATTTCGGAGGCCATCCAAACGACCGGATGAAAGTGATCAACACGGACAGGTTCCTCTTCGTCTTCCCTGAAGGGGAGATCGAAAAGGATCTTGCCTCTGTGGCAAAATTCCATCTCTGGCTAAACACACTGAGGCGGATGATGATCCCCGGCTACGTGGACAGGGATACACAGGAACAGGACAGCGTAAGCTGGCTTGTCTTCACAACAGAGAGGGAAGATGAAGCGGCGGAACTGGCCGAAGAACTTGGGAAATTCGGTGAAAAACTTGTTGAGAACGCAAACCCCTGTGAGATATGGACAGTTTCAATGGAAGCGCTTGAAAATGTAAAAGAGAAGAGGGAACTTATCTGGGAACTGCTTCCCGATATTGCTCACCCTGCTCAGAGAACCATAATATAGCAGACAGGGAGAGATCAGCATGTTCTGGGACAGTGCGCTTGAATCGATAATGCTGATCTGTTTTGCGGCAGCCTGGCCGGCTTCTATCCATAAATCATGGACCAGCAGGACGAGAAAGGGCAAGAGCCTTTTCTTTCTCGCGATAGTCTTTGTCGGATATGTCGCCGGGATAACCAGGGTGTTGCTGAGGAACGACGGAAGCTTCCTTATCTTCCCCTATACCTTCAACGCACTTCTTGTGAGCTGCGACCTTATGATCTATTACAGAAACTACAGGATAGACGAGGAAAAGCCACCGCTGGTCCCGCAGGGCACAAAAGATTTTGCTAAAGATTACTTCAGGAACCACCGATGGAGAAACAGGATGTAAAAAATTTACGGGGCTGCGTGAGAAATCACACAACCCCGTTTTTTAGTGCGCTTATCTCTTTCTTTGCATAGAAAGGGCGCTTGGCGTGACTGCCATGCCGCCCAGTGATGTGCAGCGGAGCTCCAGGGGGAGCATTTTTCCCGAAGAGTAAACTGCGTCCACTGTGTCATCGATATGTACGGCGTTGTAATATCCTCCGAGTATCATATCTGCGCAGATGAATGCCTGGGACGCGAAGGATCCGTTTCTCGTGTGGCAGGGGATCTCCACGATCGCCTGTACCAGATCGCACACAAGGCCCATAGCGTTCTGGAACATGATCGCCCCAGCATCCGCGGCATCACGGGGTGAACCCCCGACAGCCTCGACCACGGCACCTGCCCCCATCGCGCCGGCCGCGCCTATTTCGACCTGGCATCCGCAAACTTCGGCAGCGAAAGTGCCTCTCGTTGCAAGGACCCATCCTATTGCCCCGGCCGCCCACATTGAGCGGACGACATCTTTGCGCGGGATCTTCATGTCCTCAAGCATCGTTACCATGATCCCGGGGATGACACCTGCAGACCCGCCCGTCGGAGCCGCACATACTATTCCCTGTCCGCTGTTGACCTGCATTGCCGCCATTGCGCGCGCAGCCGCCCTGGTGTGGATCCCTCCGAGGGCAAGCCTCCCTTCCCTCTCCGCATCCATTATCTTCCTTGCAGAGGGATCCAGGAGAAACATCTGAGGGCTTTCGTCCGAAAGTCCGAGGACTACTGAATCTATCATTACCTGAAGACGCCTGTCCATCTCGGCATCAAGAGTCTCCGGGGGCATGCACAGAAGGGCCGATTCGAACTCAAGCGCGGCCTCTCCCAGCGTAAGCCCCTTCTCTTCGGCATATTTCACCATCTCTTCTCCCGAAGTGAATAGCCTCTCTCCCCTGACCGGGAAAAAGACGGGGATGGCGCAGAGACAGCTGAAAGGTTTCTCTTCAGAGCGGATCTTTTCGATGAGTCCGGGGTCCGCGGGAGCGGATGCCGAGAGAAGCAGCATCGCCCTTCCCTCTTTTTCGCCCACTTCAACACTGCCATACTTTTCAAGCATCGCTCTGACTGCTGCTGATCTCTCTGCGGGCACTTCGACAGAAACATAGTAGGCGTCTCCCGTCATTTCGACCTCCCATCCGTTCAGACGGCGGAAGAGTAGTGCACCGCCTCCGGTCGAGTCGGCAACGGCAGAAAATGACGATCCGTCCTTAAGCTTTGCTTCGACCTTTATGCTGTTCGGATGGCATGCCTCCGGAAAACTTTTTATGATGAACTTTATGTCCGCACCAAATGACGGGAATAGGCCGAACGCTTTCTTGAACCGCGGGTCGGTCAGAGGAAGGTCCAGGGTACCCATTATCAGGGCCAGGTCGCTCCCCTGCTCGTGATATACCTCCGCTATCGAAGATGCCGGTTCGAAGGTGAATGATATCTCCGACGGCAGCTCGCCCATCATGCTGCGGCACATCTTTGCGATGTGGTAGGGGCCCGCTGTGTGCGAACTTGAGCTTCCGGGCATTACCGGACCTATGACGTTGTTCAGAATGCTGGCTGTTGTCATCTTGCATTGCCTCCCCATATTTCTCTATTCTGTCGCTGGTTCCAGTAAAAATATCACATTCGCTCTCTGCTGTCATTAATTTTAAATAACGGGGTTGTTAATTCCGTTGAACTTCATTACAATGCTTCCCAATGGAGTTTTTCACAAACTAACCTGAAAAGAGGTCCTGTCTTTTGGGAAAGAGCAATAACAAAATCTCCGCATTTCTCGAACGCAAGGGAGTGGAGTTCTCCTTCAGACGCTACTTTGTTGACGCTCTCGGCGCAATGGGCGTCGGCCTGTTTTCATCACTGATCACCGGACTGATCCTAAAAACGATCGGAACTAAAGCGGGGATCCCGATCCTGGTGGAATTCGGAGGCCTTGCAAGCTCCATGACCGGAGCAGCCATCGCCGTAGCGATCGCACAGGCCCTCAAAGCACCTCCTATGGTCGTATTCTCCTGTGTCGCTGTAGGTTTCGCCGGCAACACGTGGGGAGGCCCCGTGGGCGCATTCCTGGGTGCAGTCGTGGCATCCGAGGTCGGAAAGATGATATCCAAGGAGACAAAAGTCGACATTATAGCGACCCCTTCCGGCACCATAATCGCAGGGATGGCGGTGGCAAAGCTCGCCGGGCCCACGGTCAGCGCAATGATGACCGGACTCGGGATCATCATCATGAACGCGACGGAGCTGCAGCCCGGGCCCATGGGAGCCATAGTCTCCGCATTGATGGGCATGATACTCACGCTTCCGATCTCGAGCGCGGCTATAGCGGTAGCTCTGAATCTTTCGGGCATCGCTGCAGGTGCCGCGACAGTCGGATGCTCCACTCAGATGATAGGGTTCGCGGTGATGAGTTTCAGGGAGAACGGACTGGCAGGACTTCTGTCGCAGGGGATCGGCACCTCCATGCTCCAGATGCCCAACATAGTGAGACACCCCCAGATATGGATCCCCCCGACGCTTGCCAGCGTCATACTCGGCCCCATATCTACCCTTGTCTTCAAAATGGAGAACATCCCCTCTGGCGCGGGAATGGGTACAAGCGGTTTTGTAGGCCAGTTCGGTGCCATAGACGCGATGGGAAGCAGCCCCGCAATACTTATGCAGATAGGGCTGATGCACTTCCTTCTGCCTGCGGTCACGACTCTTGCCATCGCCGAGATAATGAGGAAGATCGGTCTTATAAAACCGGGAGACATGAAGCTCGACCTGTGATCCCGGACTTTTGCACCGTTTTATGAGGCTAAAGTCGTTTAAAGCAGATCAAATTAAGCAGAAACAGGGGTATATGCCCCTGTTTCTGCTTTAAGAGGTATAATCAATACTGTACCGGAACGATAGACTTATCTTCAAGGCGCCGCGGAGGTATGAAAATGGCTCACAACCACACCCACGGATCTCCTTACTCAAGGCTCACAGAGAGGCTGAACAGGTTCCCCCAGGGTGCTCCGGCTTCAAAACTCCTTTTTGACATACTCAGGATCCTTATGACGGAAAAGGAGGCAGGCCTGATGGCCCAGCTTCCGATAAAACCGTTCAGGGCAAAACAGGCGGCCGATATTTGGAGGCTTTCTGAAACCGAGGCGCAAAAGGTCCTTGACGAACTCGCCGGGAGAGCCATACTTGTGGACATCGAACAGAACGGGGAGCAGATATACGCTGTCCCGCCCCCGATGGCTGGCTTCTTCGAGTTCTCACTTATGAGGGTCAGAGAGGACATCGACCAGAAGACCCTGAGTGAACTCTTCCACCAGTACATATCAGTGGAGGAAGACTTCATGAAAGACCTGGTCTGCAGCGGCGAGACACAGATGGGGAGGGTCTTCCCCCAGGAACCGCAGATACCCGACGAATACGCACTCCACGTACTTGACTACGAACGGGCGACAAACGTGATAGAGACAGCCTCGCACATCGGGATAAGCATGTGCTACTGCAGGCACAAGGCCTTGCACAACGGGACTGTCTGCGATGCCCCGATGGACATATGCATGACCTTCAACACAACGGCGGCCACTCTCATCAAACACGGACACGCAAGGCAGGTCGGCGCCCCGGAATGCAAAGACCTCCTGCAGCAGGCGTACGAACATGACCTGGTCCAGTTCGGCGAGAACGTACGCAGGAACGTCAATTTCATTTGCAACTGCTGTTCATGCTGCTGTGAGGCTCTTCTGGCGATAAGGCGCTTCGGGGTCGCCCAGACGATCTGCTCAAACTTCATCACAAAAGCAGATAAGGAAAAGTGCATAGGGTGCGGAAAGTGTGAAAAGATCTGCCCCGTCAACGCTATAGAGATGACGGGCGAAGGTCAGGAAAAAAAAGCCGTGATTGACGAAAAGAAATGCATCGGCTGCGGAGTCTGCCTCAGACACTGCCCGTCGGGGGCCCTGATCTTCGAACCGCGCCCGAACAGGCTGATCACGCCGCTGGACACCGCCCACAGGGTGGTCGTGATGGCGACCGAGAGAGGCCTCCTGCAGGAACTCATCTTCGACAACAAGGTCCTCTTCAGCCACAGGCTCCTTGCCGGCATACTCGGAAGCATACTCAGGATGCCCGGGCTTAAGAGAAGCCTGGCGCAGGCCCAGCTGAAGTCACGCTATATTGAGGCTCTCATCACAAAACACGGACAAAACAGGACCTGAGATAAAGGATGATCAAGCATCAAACTCATTAAAGGGGTAAAATAGTATCTGCCCCATTAATTTTCATCGGTTCAACTTCCCCACCGTCTTTCCCGAATGCCCTTCTCGGGAATCCTGTGACTTCAATATTTTAGAACCATTGGCTCTTTGTTGATAAACATGTACAAAAGTCATCATAAAAATCTCTCCGGGAGTGTGAGGTCATGACAAAAAAGATGATTGCTCTGGTAAAGGAAAGGCCGGAACCGGGACTGTGGATGCGCGAAGTTGATATGCCCGAAGTAGGACCCGATGACGTTCTTATCAAGATCAAGAAGACTTCCATCTGCGGCACTGATCTCCACATCTACAACTGGAACGAATGGTCAAAAAAGACCATAAAGACCCCAATGACCATCGGCCACGAGTTCGTAGGGGAGATAGTACAGACTGGCAGCCATGTCCGGGGCTGGGAGATCGGCGAGAGGGTCTCCGGAGAGGGACACATCGTATGCGGCACCTGCAGGAACTGCCTGGCTGGAAGGAGGCACAACTGTCCCAACACGGTCGGTGTAGGGGTCAACAGGGACGGTGCTTTCGCACAGTACCTTTCGATACCTAAGACCAACGTCTGGAGGTGCGCACCCGAAATACCCGACGACATAGTATCCTGCTTCGACCCGCTCGGAAACGCGACCCATACAGCCCTTCAGTTCGACCTTATCGGGGAGGACGTCCTCATCACGGGCGCCGGCCCGATAGGCATGATGGCAGCCGCGATATGCAGGCATGTCGGTGCCAGGAACGTAGTCGTGACCGACCTTAACGACTACAGGCTCTCTCTTGCCAAAGAGATGGGCGCGACCCGTACCGTCAACGTAAAGAGGGAGAAGCTGAGGGATATCTTCGCGGAGCTGAAGATCCGCGAGGGCTTCGACGTGGGGCTTGAGATGTCGGGAAGCCCGAAAGCCTTCTCGGACATGGTCGACCACATGTTCAACGGCGGAAGGATAGCTCTTCTCGGCCTGCTTGAACCTGGTACGGTCATCGACTGGGACAAGGTCATCTTTCACGGACTGACGCTCAAGGGCATATACGGACGCCAGATGTATGAGACATGGTACAAGATGACCACCATGCTCCAGAGCGGCCTTGACATCAGCAAAGTAATAACTCACAGGTTCGATGTCAGGGATTTCGAAGAGGGCTTCAGGGCGATGAACAGCGGCGGATCGGGCAAAGTAGTTCTCGACTGGCAAAACGTTTGAAGACCGGGGGGATGAAATAAATGAAGAGCGCCATTAGGTCCATAATCAAAACGATAGAAGAGATAAAAGAGCAGGGACTCTACAAATCAGAGAGGGTTATCACAACTCCTCAGAGAGACATCATAGATACAACAACAAATTTCGGTGTCATAAACATGTGCGCAAACAACTATCTCGGCCTTGCAGACTCCCCCAGAGTCATCAGGGCAGCAAAAGAGGCATACGACAGATGGGGTTACGGACTCGCCTCGGTACGATTCATCTGCGGCACACAGCAGATACACAAGGATCTCGAAGCAGCTATAAGCGACTTCCTTGGCATGGAGGATACTATCCTCTATTCATCATGCTACGACGCCAACGGAGGTGTATTTGAACCCATACTGGGCGAAGGCGACGCCGTCATAAGCGATGAACTGAACCACGCTAGCATCATCGACGGGATCCGTCTCTGCAAGGCAGCAAAATTCAGATATAAAAACAACGATATGGAAGACCTGAGGACACAGCTTGAAGCGGCAAAGGGCTCCCGAATTAAGATGATAGTCACAGACGGAGTCTTTTCAATGGACGGATACATCGCAAACCTTAAGTCCATCTGCGATCTTGCGGACGAGTTCGATGCCCTCGTACTGGTCGATGACAGCCATGCGGTAGGATTCATGGGAAAGACCGGGCGCGGTACCCACGAATACTGCGGGGTAATGGGCAGGGTGGACATTCTGACCGGCACTCTCGGAAAGGCTCTCGGCGGTGCGTCCGGAGGCTACGTCAGCGCAAAGAAGGAGGTCGTTGAACTCCTTAGGCAGCGCAGCAGACCCTATCTTTTCTCAAACACCCTTGCCCCGGCAATAGCAGGGGCCTCTCTTGAGGTCATCAAAATGCTCGGGGACACAACCGAATACAGGGACAGGGTACATGAAAACACCTCATACTTCAGGGAGAAGATGGAAGCCCTTGGTTTCGACCTGCTGCCTGGAACACATCCCATTGTCCCCATCATGCTCTATGATGCAAGGATAGCCACTGAATTCTCGGCCAGGCTCCTTGAAAAAGGAGTCTACGTTACCGGCTTTTCTTTCCCTGTCGTGCCAAGGGGCAAAGCCCGCATCAGGACCCAGGTCTCGGCAAGGCATACGAAAGAGGACCTTGACGCGGCAATAGACGCTTTCAGCGAAGTCAAGATCGAGATGGCCATATGACCCAGATCTTAAAATTCCGGCACTTTATTGCTGCACATTATGCTGAAGAGATACTATAATAGAGTGATCATATTCGGCAGGGGGAACAGCATGAGAAAAATAGACAAAGGATTTTCATTGGTCGAGCTGCTGATCGTAGTCATAATAATAGGGATCCTGGCGGGAATTTTATATCTGGTTGTCGGCCCCTCTGACGATATGGTCAGAGAAAAGGCATGCAGCGGCAACAGGGCTACTGTCTTGTTGGCGCTTGACTCATACAGGTTTTCAAGCGGCGTCAGCAAGGAAACTTACACCCTTCAAAACTTCATAGACGATGATTATAAAGACACGATAAGCAACAAAGAGGTCAAGTGTCCGTCAGGCGGCATCTACTCTGCAGGAACATCCAACGGCAGGGAGGCCGTCGTATGTTCGATCCACGGCGGAGACAGTCCCGGAGGCGGAGACGGACCCGGAGGCGGCGGACCGGGTCACGCAGGGACCATAATTCCCGGCACTGACTTATTTGGCGGAGACGGGATCGAGGCGCCCACTAACTGGGTGGACCCGGCAAACTATCATACAGATGGGACAAATAACTACATAAGCGTTGAAAAGGGCGAGAGGCTTTACTTTGATACCCCTGACGGCGAGAGGGAATATTATATCTCCTTGGTGGATGACGAAGATATTATGTTTAACGGGAGCAACCGGGATGCTGACGGAAATATAATCACTGCTCCGGACAACCTGCCCGGTTGGGTATCCGAATTTGGGACAGGTTTGGTGCGTTTCACTGGAGTATCGGTAAACTGGGATGATGTGCCTGTGGGATATCAGTTCTTCAGGGGCGATATAGTATATTACAATGGCGCTTACTACGTTTGCATAGTCCGAGCTCTGCTCCCAGGTCAAACTCCCCGGAGTTGGGATACGATGTACGTAAAAGCGCCCTTAAATTGGAATGAGACGCCTGAGACAACCGGCAAAAATGCCTGGTATAAGCTGAGCAGCAACTGATTTTCTCATAAGTCGATTATAAAAAGAAGGCTTCCGTTCAATGCGGAAGCCTTCTTTGGTTCAGACAGGAAACCTGTGTGTCCGGATCAAGGGCTTCAGCAGAGGATGGCTATGAACTGGGATGCCAGGACTACGAGTATCAGCGCAACCGGGTATGTGGCGGCGTAGGGCAGGGAGACATAGTCGGTGCGGGTCTCTGAGATGAGCACGCCGAGCGCCGGGGTACTCGTCATCCCTCCGCATATCGACCCCAGCGTATTGTATATGTCAAGGCTGAACATCCTGGCTGCAATAAAATACCCCACTGTCATAGGCAGAAGGGTCATTCCGACACCGGCAAAGAAGAGGACAGGGCCATGTTCGATAAGAGTTGCGACAAAGCCTTTGCCAGCAGCTGTCCCCGCTCCAGCAAGGAACAGCGCGAGCCCGAATTCCCTCATCGTCTCAAGGGTCGATTTCTTTATCTCAAGTGATATCGGGCCTATGTGACCGAAATATCCTATGATAAGTCCCGTAAGGAGCGGTCCGCCGGATGCTCCCAGGCTGAACCTGGCTCCTCCGGGAAGAGGTATAACTATCTTTGCAGCGATCAGTCCTGCCGCTATTGTCAGTACAAGAGGAAAAAACCCGAAGGGGTCAATTTTCATAGATCCTTTTCCTGCAGTACCCTCCGGCTGCAGGTCCTGCCCACAGTCCATCACAGGCTTGGTCTGGCTAAAATCTATTCTGAGTATCCTGGGCACTATCTGTACAAAGAGGACAACACCCAGGACACCAAAAGGATAAGCAATACCATATCCTATGGAGGCGCTCGGATCACCTGTCGCTTCGATAGCGGCAGCGAGCCCCGGGGTGCTTGTCAGTGCGCCGTTCATTATTCCTACAGCAAGAGGAACTGGAATCCCCAATATCTTTATTGAAGCCACGCATAAAGCTGCGCCGGAAATGATCGTCACGAATCCTATTACCATGTAGGCAACGGCTCTGCTTTTGAAATTGCAGAAAAATACTGGACCTGCTATCAATCCCACAGACGCAACAAAACATACCAGGCCGATGTCACGGACAGCGCCGGATATCTCCTGTCCAAAATGCCCGAAGATCAGAGCAACAAGGAGAACTCCGGATGTGCCCAGCCTGATGTTGAAGAATTTTATGCTCCCCAGGATATACCCCAGAGTAAGGATAAAAAACAAAATTTTTACAGAACTCAAAAAAAAGCGACCCCTTGGTAAAAATAAGATTTTACGGCGATTTTTCAGGCACCACTGTAGTATTTTATATCAAAAATGATCTTCCTGCGACGGAGCCTCCAGGAAATATATCTGGCGCTTGTGTTTGGGTATTTTTAGACATGATCATTTAGTGGGATTGCAATTTATTGATTAGAGTGGTACTATTTCGCGCAATATATCGGAATTTCGGGGGAAGCTGCATGAGATCATTTACCAACCTCACGAATAAGAATTTCAACAGCTGGTGGTGCGTCTAGCGTCCGCCCGTATCTTGCTGTGTCGATACAGGGGGACTGAAAGGGAAATTTTCTTTCAGTCCCCCTTTTTTTATAAATGCACCACGGCAGCACGCGCTGAAAAGATGAGAACAGACCAGAGAGTTTACAAGAGCTAAGAGGAGGATAATATCATGACAGAGAGATTACAAAATCAGGCAGGTTTCCCCGTGAAAGGCATGTTCGGTGATTTCGGGGGCAGCTACGTTCCCGAAAACCTCACCCCAGTGCTCGAAGAGATAGCGGCCGAGTATGAGAAGTGCCGCTGCAGCACCGTTTTCAGGGAAGAATACCTGACCCTGCTGAAGGATTATGTCGGCCGGCCCTCCGCACTCACCGAGTGCAAAAACCTCACCGCGAAAAACGGGGGAGCAAGGATATTCCTCAAGAGGGAAGACCTGAACCATACCGGAGCCCACAAGATAAACAACTGCATCGGACAGGCCCTGCTCGCGAAAAGGATGGGCAAAAAGAAGATCATCGCGGAGACGGGAGCGGGAATGCACGGAGTCGCCAGCGCCACCGTAGCCGCGCTGATGGGCATGGAGTGCGACATATACATGGGAGTTGTAGACATCGGACGCCAGGCACCGAACGTCCTCAGGATGAAGGCACTGGGTGCGAGAGTGGTCCCGGTATCGGAGGGACAGGGAACCCTCAAGGAGGCCGTTGACGCGGCTCTTGAAGTGTTCTGCAAAGACCTCTCGGTCTTTTACCTCCTCGGCTCAGCCGTAGGCCCCCACCCCTACCCGACCATAGTCCAGGATTTTCAAAAGATAATAGGCGAAGAGGCCAGGGTCCAGATGATCGAGCGGACCGGCTCCCTTCCCGACGCGGTCGTCGCATGTGTCGGCGGCGGGAGCAACGCCATCGGCGCCTTCACAGCCTTCATAGAAGACCCGGAAGTTCGGCTTATCGGGGTCGAACCCTCCGGAAGAGGTCTGACCTACGGAGATCACGCAGCCAGTCTGACAAAGGGTGCCCCGGGAGTCATGCACGGCTTTAAAAGCTACGTTCTCACAGATGAAAAGGGTGAACCCGCGCAAGTATATTCCATTGCCGCCGGACTCGACTACCCTTCGGTAGGCCCGGCCCACGCCGCGCTGAAGGAGAGCGGCAGGGGCGAGTACATCTGCGCAAGCGACAAAGAGGCCCTTAATGCCTTTAAGCTTCTCTGCCGCACCGAGGGCATAATCCCCGCCCTCGAAAGCTCCCACGCCCTCGCCGGAGCACTAAGGATCGCCGCCGAAATGGAAAAAGACAAAAAGGTCCTCGTCAACCTGTCCGGCAGGGGGGATAAGGATATGGAGACTATTGCGGCTCTGGGGGTAATTGAGGTTTAGAGCGGCGCTGACTTAGCAAGGCTTGTGGAGCCTCACTTCGACGTATTGATATACGCCTTCGTGAGACTCCACTGCACATTGCGTCGTCATCACTCGCTCTAAACCTCAATTACGATATTGATGACTATCGTTAAAACCTTAAAAGCACGGCGCTGACTTAGCAAGGCTTGTGGAGCCTCACTTCGACGTATTGATATACGCCTTCGTGAGGCTCCACTGCACATTGCGTCGTCATCACTCGCTCTAAACCTCAATTACGATATTGATGACTATCGTTAAAACCTTAAAAGCACGGCGCTGACTTAGCAAGGCTTGCGGAGCCTCACTTCGACGTATTCATATACGCCTTCGTGAGGCTCCACTGCGCATTGCGTCATCATCATCCGCGATCTGCCCCACTTGCGGTTTTAGAGGGGCTATCGTTAAACCGGGAAAAACAGAAGCGGGGAATTTGCAACGCTTTGCGATGCTCGCGTTGCGGGGAATTTGCCGGAAGACCCATTCGGCAGTGAATGAGGGTCTTTTATATCGTCTTCCCCGAGTGCCCGTATCGGGGATCCAGCGTCTCTAGATTCTTGCTATGACTGAATTTAAACCTTTTAACCCCAAGCCGCTGGAATTTCCGTCAAGTAGCATCCGGGAACGACGGAGATTATGAACCTCCGCGGCCTTTGGCCGCAATTTGCCGCGATGCGAAGCGGGCAAATTCTCCAGCGACGGGTAAAGTTGCGAATTCTCCGTTGCGGGGAATAAAAAATGCGGAGAGCCTGACGGGCTCTCCGCATTTTTTATTTAATGTACAGCCGGTCTCCGGCTTACTCCTGCATCGCTGCCGCACGGTGCTGCTTCAGTGCCTTCCAGACGTAGAGGCCAAGTGCGAGGCCTATTACCCCGTAGACCATGAAAGTCCTGAAGTACTCGCCCAGCAGTGCCTGTCCGAAGAGAGACTGGCCGATCTCGGGGGACATTATGAACATTGAGTTGAAGAGGATCGTTCCGAAGATCGCGTTTTTGATGTTCGCCTTCGAGGTGGAAGCCCCGCCGACGAGCAGTGATGCGACTGAGAACATCCCGATCTGCGTATGGGCATTGTAGGTGTTGAGCGTGCCCATGTTCTGGAGGTAGATTATCTGCCCCCAGGCCGCGAGAACGGTAGATATCATCGTCGCGATGATCCTTGTCTGGTCCACGTTGATGCCCGAGATCTGAGAGACGTGCTGGCTGAAGCCGGCGGAGCGGAAGTCCTGTCCGAGCTTTGTTTTGGTGATGAGGACGGTGAAAATGCAGAGCGCCACGATCAGAAGCCCCGTCACCACCGGTACGCGGCGGACCATCGTCATCGGCGTCTCGGCGGCTATCGCGTGGATCGAAACAGCCGCGAGTACGATTCCGAGCACCATATTGCTTATGGCGCTTCCTCTGTCATTTTTGTAGCTCTCTTTCCTCCTGTTGTTGAGCCACCAGCGCGCGACGGTGAAGATGATTATGCCGGCGGCCACTATCAGAAGCGCGTGAACGAAAGGTATCGTACATATGTCGTCGAGGGCGTACTTAAGGCCGCCGCTCTGAGCCGGCACGAGGTCGACCGTCATGCGTATCCCTATCCCGTCCGGCTTGATCATCGGGTGCGTCGCAGGGACTGCTATGATAACACCGACTACAAAGAGGAAGAGGAACTGGTAGACGCCGTTGGCGAAGTAGCCGACGATGAGGCTGGCTATCATCTCCTGCCCTCTGGTCTTGTTGTAGAGCAGACCCGTAAGGTAGCCGCAGAGCGCGGCCACGAAGAAGGCGATCACGAATGCGTAGAGCAGACCTGAGACTCCTCCTAGCTCAAAGTACCTCACAAGCGAAATGGCGATCTGTCCCGACATCGCTCCGATAACGATCCCGAAGTTCAGTCCAAGCCCGGCAAGCACCGGGATGACAAGCGAAAGGACAAGAAAGGTGTTGCGGAATATGCGGCTTGAGAGTTCCGAAAGGAAGTAAGGGAGCGAGACATTTTCCGAGACGAAGAATCCGAAAAGCGTGAAGCCGACGAATATCAGAGTAACGATGTTGTCCAGCAGCCACTGTCCGATGTTCCTGCCTTCAGTCCCGGTTTTAAGCATTTCTCCCATTATCTCGCACCTCCCTTCACCTGCGTCAGTGCGTAGAGGATGATGCCATTCTGAATGATCATCCTCATTATCTCTGAAAGGTCTGTCCCCGCGAATATCTCATTCGCGACCGGGAGCGCCGTTGTCAGCAGTCCCTGGAAGAGGAATACGCCGATTATTGCGTGGGAGACTTTCGCGCGCGAGGCGGTGGCTCCGCCGATCAGCACCGCTGCGACGGCCGGAAAGGCCATCATGAGCGGAGCCGTGTAGAGCTGGGCATAACCAAAGCTCTGGGAGTAAACGATGATCCCGAGCCCTCCCAGGACTGTGGACAGCACGTTGGCATATATCCTGTTCTTATCGATATTCAGCCCCGTAGCCTGCGCAAACATCGGGTTTATCCCGCCGGCAGAGATGGCGATCCCCATCTTCGAGCGGAAAAAGAGCCAGATAAGTACACAAAAGAGGGCAAAGAAGAGGAGCAGTCCCGTCGGGATGATGATCCCGCCTACCTCAAAGGCCAGGATATTGTTGAGTATCTGTGCCGCTCCAACCGCGTCCAGCTGTATCGTCTCACGAAGCCCTTTACCTATGAACCATCCCATCTTTGGGTTCTTGAAGGGGATCATAAGCCATGCGAGGCACATAAGTGCGACGACAGAGAAGCCTGTGTAGGTCGCGATCGTCATCTCGGAACCTTTGACTGCGTTCATCAGCTTTCCGTAACCGTACCCGACGACTGCCGCAAGGGGCACAGTCAAGGCAAACGAGAGCAGGAACCAGGCATACCCGGATACGCCCGCTTCGATCGAGCATACCATCGCGAAGAGCCCGCAGACTATGCCGATGGGGAGGGCAAAGTTCGGTCCGGTCCCGGACTGTATGGCGGGGACCATCGCGAGCACCAGTATCCCGTTCATGCCTGCGCGCTTGATCGTGTCGGAAAGAAGCGCCGACATGGAGATGCCCACGATATATCCGCCCACGAGGGTCAAGACCCAGAAGGCGGCGATGATCAATGTCGGCATCCCGATGGTGCTGACGACGTCCTTAACTTTGTACATCAGTCCGACTGTATTCGTCTCAGGCATTTTCAGGACTCCTTTCAGCAGTATTTATCTTGCTGCCGGACATAAGAAGTCCAAATTCCGCATCAGTTGCGTCAGGCGGCAGCACCCCGACGACCCTTCCCTCGCATACGATGACTATCCTGTCGCAGATGCTGCGAAGCTCCGCCAACTCGGAGGAGGTCATAACGATCGTCATTCCGAGCTGCTCGTTGAGCTTGAGCAGCAGATCGAGAATGAGCTTCTTCGCACCGATGTCGATGCCGCGCGTAGGCTCTGAAACGAAGAGGAATGTCGGTTCCTGGGTCAGTGCGCGCGCTACGCACACCTTCTGCTGATTGCCTCCGCTGAGGCTGCCGGTTTGCTGCAGAGGCGACTCGCAGCGGATGTCAAGGTCTTCGATCATCTTCAGTGCATGCTTCCGCATTTCTCGGTCATTCTGGAACGCCATACAGGCTGCTTTGATCATGAATCGGTCATTTGTCTGCATTGCGGTGAAGGCTATGTTGAGTTCTACCGATTCGTTGAGCAGGAGGCCTACGCCTTTCCGGTCCTCGCTTACGAATGCGATGCCCGATTTTATTACGCTGTGAGGGTCGTTAAGCGTCAGTTCGTTTCCCCTGAAGATCACCTTGCCTCTGGCAGGGTAAGTGCCCATTATGCCGTTGGCGATCCCCAGCTTGCCCTGCCCGGCCAGACCGCCGATGCCTACGATCTCTCCCTTTCTGATATCAAGGCTGATCCCGCGGACGCTCTCTCCGGGCATGGCTACATGCAGATCCTCGATCCGCAGTTCGACCTCGTCGGAGAGTTCTCTGCACTCGGAGCAGTCGCGCGCGATCGAGACCTTTCTGCCTATCATCAGCGACGCTATCTCAGCCGCGTTTGTATCCCCAATATCTTTAGTTGCGACATGCTCGCCGTCCCGCAGTATGGTCACACGGTCGGCGACGCTGACTATCTCGTCCAGCCTGTGGCTGATGAACATGATACCTATCCCCATGCCGGCAAGCCTCTTGATCGCCGCAAGCAGATTCTGCGCCTCAGACTCTGTGAGGACTGCGGTAGGTTCGTCAAATACGAGGATCTTGATGCCCGTTTTGTCGATCTCTCTCGCGATCTCTATAAATTGCATGTGACCGACAGGCAGTCCAGCGATCATGGTATAGGCCTCGATGTTCATGTCGAGTGTATCAAGAGCCTTGCGCGCGTGTTCGTTCATCTTTGCCATATCTATGGTTTCCAGTCTTTTGCCAAGGACCCTCGAGACTGCGTTCGGCGTAGTAATTTCCCTGTTCAGTTTGATGTTCTCGGCTATCGTGTACTGGGGGATAAGCATAAATTCCTGATGCACCATGCCGATACCAGCCTGCATCGCCTCATAGGGCGAGCGGATGTCGGTCTTTTGCCCGTCGATGAGGATCTCGCCCTCGTATCCCCCTGTAGTGTGGATGACGGGCATTCCGAAGAGGATGTTCATCAGGGTGGATTTCCCCGCTCCGTTCTCTCCTATAAGAGCGTGTATCTCACCCTTTTTGACTTCGATGTTTATGTTTGACAGGACAGTGTTCCCATAATAGCTTTTTGATACGTTACGGAAACTAAGAAGGTTTTCGCTCAACAGCATTGCCCCCTCTTTCAATTTTTCCCCGTGTCTCTGTTGCTGTCAGGGTATAAAATTTTCCGCTGCGCTGACAGCTTTTTTGAATGACAAAAAGAATCCGCAGGAATCAGATCCTGCGAATTCTTTTTGTGGATCAGATCAGAATTAAATCTGGAGTTCTGCTGCTCCCGGCTGACACTGTACTAGTATGTGAGGAAGTCCATCAGCACGAAGAGGAAGGTCGGATATTTCTTGCCCGCTTCGTCTACGTAGGGAGTGGTCGAGACCTTGACCTTCGCGTAGTTGGCCATGTCCTTCTCAAGCACGGGAACGTTCAGCTTGTCAAACGGGACTTGTCCGTCGATGACCTTCATCGCGTATTCCGTGCTGGCAACGGTCGCCATCATCGCGACGGGAACGGGCCAGGTCGAGAGTCTGCCGGAGCAGCCCTTTTCCTTCAGTATCCTCTTCGTCTCGGCTATGACGTACTCCAGGTTGCCCTGCTTCTCGGTGTTTGACTTGATCCCGAGAGCTGTCGGGAATCCATGGTAGGGCGACGGGCAGCAAGGCTGAGGATAGATCGCCTTTGCGTCGACTACTGCCTTGATGAGCGGGATCTGCATTGCGCAGTTCGTGGAGAAGAATGCTGTGTCCTTGCCGTACTTCGCTACCATCTTGGGAACGTCCTCAAGGATGAACTGCTGAGCGCCGGGAAGTCCGGAGTCTCCTGTTGGGTCGGGAGCGGTCGCGTCAACAAACTTGATCCCAAGTTCGGCGCACTTCTTCTTCATCAGCTCACGGCGCGAGGAGAGGAGCACCTGCGACATGTGCCTCGGGAAGGAATAGTGCACGAAGGTCTTGGCTCCAAGCTTCTTTGCCTGAAGGGGGATGGCGTCTCCCATCCTGAGTTCGTCAGGCTGGATGATGAGCTGGGCGCGGGCTGCGACATCCGGGGGGTTCTCCTGCGGCGTTGAATATACGATAAAAACGTCTTTTCTTGTCTCAAGGAGTTTGTCCACCGCGGCATTGGTTCCCGGTACCGCCTGGTTGATGATGAGCGCTTTGATCTGAGGATCGTAGGCAAGCTTCGCTACGATGCTTACCATCTGCTCCTGCTCGGCCATGAAGTTGTCCGGCCACGTAACGTGTACGATGCGGTCGCCGTACTTTTTGACCATTTCCTGCGCAGAACGGTATTCCTCTTCGTTCTGAGAAACAGTGTTCGTTACGATCGCCACCTTGCCCTTTTTCGCCGCTGCTTCAGCTGCGGGAGCAAACGATGCGAGGGTAAAGAATCCGACCGCGAGAACAACTGCCGTGGTAATGATAAAACGATTCTTCACTGTTTTAGCCTCCTTTGAGATTGAATAAGCAAAAATACTGAACTAATCTTAGGGCATTCGTATTTGGGTGTCAATTAATGTTTTGCGTCATTGCCTTATAGATACGGAATTATCAAAAGAATTATTGCCATTATTGATAAATTTGCCAATAGAACTATTATAATAGAGTGGTTTATTCAGGTTTCATTTTTAAAACGACTATTAAAATTCCGGAGGAGGAAAAAGTCATGATCAGGACCGAGCGGGCAGCAAAACTTGCGGAAGAACTTAAAAAGAGAGGCCTCGACGCACTCTACATAGGGCCATCCACGGACCTCGAATACATCGGCGAGCTCGACACCCATCCCGATGAACGCGTGCGCGGACTGGCGGTCGACAAAAATGGAAAGTGCTTCGCGATGACGCCGCTGCTTTACAAGGAAGAGATCGTCAGGGCCTTCGGTGACGTGCCTTTCTACGCTGAATGGAACGACCACGAGGGCTTCACTGGCGCATTTAAGCGCGGCTGCGAACACCTCGGCATCCTCGGCGGAAAGATCGCCTTCAACGACGGCGTCCGTGCTGTAGACATGCTCGCGATACGAGACACTATGGACATCCGGATGGTCAACGGCCAGGACATACTCGCCCCGCTGCGTTCCCAAAAGGACGACGAGGAGCTTGACCGTCTCCGCGAAGCGGCCCGCATGATCGATTTCACGGTCGAAAAACTTTTCACCTTCATAAAGCCCGGAATGAAAGAGCGCGACATTATAAAGAAGATCCCCGACTTCCTCGAAGAGGCCGGCTGCACGGAGATGTCCTTCTCCCCCATCGTGGCAAGCGGACCCAACGCCTCCATGCCCCACTACGGCGGGGACCAGCGCGTGATACAGGAGCAGGACGTCATCATCCTCGACCTTGGCTGCCGCTATAAATCATACTGTTCCGACACCTCGCGCACCTTCTTCGTCGGCGAACCCACAGACGAACAGCGCAAGATCTACGAAATAGTCCGCCTGGCGCAAGCTGCCGGAGAAGCCGCTGTAAAGCCGGGAGCGACCGGCCAGGATGTCGACCGTGCCGCGCGCCGGATCATCGAAGAGGCGGGCTACGGGAAGTACTTCTTCAACCGCGTCGGCCACGGCGTAGGCATAGCAGTTCACGAAAACCCGTACATCATCGAAGGCAACGACAAACCACTTAAGCCGGGCAACGTCTTCAGCATCGAACCCGGCATATACATTGCAGGCAAATTCGGCATGCGCGTAGAGAACCTGGTAACCGTCAAGCCGGATGGGACCGCCGAAGCACTGAACAAGACGACCAGGGAGATGAGGATCATCAGGTAGGGCGGGGGCCGGGTGGGGTTTCCGGCCCGACAAGCAATTGGCAAGCAATAGTTTTCAGGACATGGCTAAGCAGTAGCTGAGCAGTGGCTAAGCAGTCGCAAGGGCAGGCGGGAACTGAATCCGCCGGGGAATTTGCAGCCTCTGGGCTGCGGAGAATTTGCCTGACCCCGTCAGGCGGGAACTGATTCCTGTAGACTTACGGGCCAATTCACCGCCTGATGGGTCTTCCGGCAGATTCTCCGCGAGTGAATCCCTCGCAAATCCGCCAGGGACCGAATTTTAATAGACTTCAAATTTTGAAGCATATCAGGATGAGGGGCATCTATGGATAAAAGGATCAGCCGCGACATAGAGAGGTCATACATAGAACCTATCAAATGGTGCCGATACATAGTAAATACCGGCTATGTCACTGCTGCTATCATAATCCTGGCGCATGTGATATGGTATTTGGCAGCCCGGAGTGTCCTTACAAGTCCGCCTGATGCCTATCTGCGGAATTATATTGTACTGCCCGCCATAGGCCTCTTTGCTTTTACCATTTTTGCAGACCTTTTTATCCGTTCAACCCGTTTTCCCCTTGTTTCGAAGGAATACATGTCCCTTGCGCTCTTTATCATATTTTCCTTCTATCTTTCCCTTACGCATAATATAGCCGACGTATTGCTAGCTTCTTTCATTCTGCCTATTTTCGTCTCCACCGTCTTTTCAAATGTCAAAATTACCCATTGGGTCTTTTGGATAAGCAGCCTTGCGGTGTTGCTGGTGGGTGTCAAAATATATTTTTTAGGAAAATTGGACAGTAATATGCTTATGCAGATATTTGTCGCCTGCTTCATGTTCCTTTGTTCCTACCTGCTGGCAAAGGTCCTGATACTATATGGGCACGATAATCTTGCAACCATGATGAAATTCGATGACAGACAGCAAAACATGGAGGAACAGCTGAAGCTGGATCCATTCACTGGGCTGAACAACAGAAAAACCTTCGATGACCATCTGCCGAAGCTTATGGAAGAATGCCGGAAAGCCCAAAATTTCATTGCGCTGGCGGCGATCGATGTCGATAATTTTAAAGTCGTGAACGATTTATGCGGACATCCGGCGGGCGATAGGGTACTGCTTTATTTATCGGATACACTGAAAAAGATCCAGACTGAAAATATCCGTGCTTACAGGATCGGCGGAGATGAGTTTTCTCTGTTGTTAGAAGGCTGCAACGCTGAAGAAACCTACAGGCTCTGCGAATATCTCCGGACTCAAATGGAATCATGCCCGCTTCGTACTGCAGACGAAAACATTGTTACTCTCAGCTGCGGGGCAGTCTGCGAAACACGGCGAGATAGAGCCACCAGCGCAGAGGTTTAGAGCCAGTCGCGCGCTCTAATAGAGCCAACCTGCGCGCTGCATAGAGCCACCTTCCTAAAACTCCTGTAAGATGAAAATACTGCTG